>CAYPCV010000134.1:0-2598 GCA_964409295.1 uncultured Sulfurovum sp. | reverse complement strand
TTTAGAATGTTAAATATTTTTCCAACAGTAGGTGTTTTTGGTAATCTTAACCTAAAAACAGGAAAAAAGAAGAGAAATATTATATTTTACCCAACTGTTGCTACTCAACAAAGTGGAACAAAGGTCTTTTTTCAGAATGGTATTATTTTTGACTCAGCAAACGGTTCATTGAAATTAGGTAAAAGTGAACAAAAAGTATATCGTTTTGACCAAGTTAAATTAGAAAGTAATGCAATTCCAAAAGTAGAGTCAGGACTTTTGCATTTAGATGGAAACTTTTGTATTGTAAATTTACAAAGTTATAATAAAGTTGTTATAATGGATAAAGAGACCTATAATTCTGCTTATGTTCAGATGTTCATGTTAGGTAATTATGATAAAAATCTATTTGAATTGGTAGTATCCTCAGCTTATAGTAAAATTTATAGAGTGAAAAAGTAAAATATGAACACTTTGGGGAGAGTGATTAAACGGGTTTTTGATATTATATTATCATCTGTTGGTATAATATTAAGTTTTTGGGTTATTATTTTGGCTTTTATTATAGCATCAATTGAGACAAAAAGCTTTGGTCTTTTTATTCAAAAAAGAGTAGGAAAAAATGCTAGATTATTTAATGTATTTAAGATAAAAACTATGAAAGAGGTAGATGGTGTAGAGGGAACAATTACAACATCTAACGACATGAGAATAACAAAAAGTGGAAAATTTTTTAGGGATACAAAAATAGATGAGCTTCCTCAACTCTTTAACGTATTTTTAGGCTCAATGAGTTTTGTCGGACCTAGACCAGATGTTAAAGGTTATGCAGATAATCTTGAAGGAGAAGATAGGCTTCTTTTAACCATTCGACCTGGTATTACAGGACCTGCGTCTATTAAATATAAAAATGAAGAAGAGCTTCTGTCAAGACAATCTGACCCTAAAGAGTATAATGATAAGGTTATTTGGGTGGATAAAGTGGCTATTAACTTGGAATATATTAAAAATTGGTCTTTAAAAAAAGATATAAAATACATTATAAAAACGATAATAGGATAAATTGATGAATAGACTATTCCTCTCTCCACCCCATATGAGTGGAAAAGAACAGCAATACATAGCAGAGGTATTTAAAAGCAATTATATTGCCCCTTTAGGAGCATTTGTAAATAGATTTGAAGAGTCTATTCAAAATTATACAGGAACACAAAATGCCTTGGCTCTATCCTCTGCTACGGCTGGATTACATTTGGCACTTCGAGTTTTAGGTATAGGTCAAAATGATGTTGTGTTGGCTTCGACTTTTACTTTTATTGGTTCGGTTAATGCCATTTTATATCAAGGGGCAAAACCTGTTTTTATAGATAGTGATGAGAGTTGGAATTTATCTCCTAAGTTATTAAAAAAAGCTATTAAAGAGTTAGAAGTCAAGCCTAAAGCACTGATTTTGACACATCTCTATGGGCAGATGGCTAAAATTGATGAGATTGTGTCAATTTGTAAAGAAGAAGGTATCTTCTTAATAGAAGATTCTGCTGAATCATTGGGTGCTTCCTTTAATGGTCAGCAGAGTGGTACTTTTGGAGATTTTGGGGTCTACTCGTTTAATGGAAATAAAATTTTAACCACTTCGGGTGGTGGAATGTTAATCTCTGATAATAAAGAGTGGATAGAGAAAGCAAAGTTTTTATCGACTCAGGCAAAAGAGCCATTTTTACACTATGAACATAAAGAGTACGGATATAACTATAGAATGAGTAATGTTCTCTCTGCCATTGGTGTGGCACAGATGGAAGTTTTAAGTGAGCGAGTAGAGCGTAAACGCGAAGTATTTAATTTTTATAAAGAGCAGTTAAAAGAGATTGAAGAAATCTCTTTTATGCCAGAGATAGAGCAGAGTTATGGAAACCGTTGGCTAACAACCATTCTTTTTGAGAAAACAGAGCCTTTAAAAGTTGTAGAAGCATTAGAAAAAGTAAATGCAGAGAGTAGACCTTTGTGGAAACCAATGCATATGCAAGAGCTTTTTAAGGACGCTCAATCTTTTGTTGATGGAACAAGTGAAGAGTATTTCAAAAAAGGTTTATGTCTCCCTTCTCCTACAAGTTGTGACTTAGAAGAGTTAATGCGTGTTGTTGAGGCTATTAAGCAAGTATGTCGTTAAATTTTTTTTTAAAACCTACCAACGAGAAGAGAATTTTATTTTTTTTATTTTTTGATGTTTTAATATCTATCTCAACGGTTGTTCTTGCCTATCTTTTACGTTTTAATTTCTTTATTCCTTTAGAGTTCTTTGACGTAATGATGGTTATGATGTTGGTTTTGATACCACTTAAACTGCTTGTCTTTTATTTCTTTAAACTCTATTTTATTGCATGGCGTTATTTTGGCTTAACAGAGTATAAACGTCTGATTGTAGGTCATTTAGTTATCTATATTGCTTTTGGAATAATTTTTTTACTCTTTCCTGCACTATTTACACCTTTTCCTCGTTCTGTTATTCTTATTGACTTTTTTTTATCTCTCTTCTTTATTGGTTTTTTACGTATTTCACGACGTATCTATTTAGAGTCCTCTTCAAAAAGTATCTATTTACCTACTTTAATTGTGGGTGTA
>CAYPCV010000133.1:0-11658 GCA_964409295.1 uncultured Sulfurovum sp. | reverse complement strand
CATACCAAAAATAGGAACAATCGTATCCTTAAAAATATAGAAATATAAAAAAGTAATACTTTTCTAACAGTTTTCTAATATTTTACTTATACCTTTATAGTATTATCTCATTAATTAGTAATTAAAGGATAAAAGATGAGAAGTATATCATTAGGATTAACAATTATTGCCATCACACTATTAGTAGGGTGTGGAGGAGAGACAGGCTCTTCAACAACAGATATAAGTGAGAATAGCAGTAGTAGTGAGAACAGTAATGAAACAATGCAATCAGGAGAGACAAACCACAATAGCAAACAAACCCTAGCCTATTATGGAGATAAAGCAAACAATATGATTGTCGTTGTCGATATTGATAATATGAAACTATTAGAGACTGTTGCAACAGGTCATCAAAGTACCTATGCTGCAGAGACAATCAAAACAAAAGCTACCGAACATAATAGTAATCCCAAAATGTATATTGATAATCGTGGAACTAATGCTATTGATGTTTTTGATTCACAGAGTAATACCATTACAAAAACGATTACTTTACCCTTCTATCCAAGAAGCATTGATGTACAACAAGAGACAGGACTAGTAGCTATATCAGGAAGTAACAAAGCTATGACAGCAATTGTTGACAGCCGTACTGATACCCTTATTACTACCGTAGGAGAAGATATTGTTACAGCACCCACCACTAGTGGTCATGCCTATGTATCTAGTGGAACATTGGCTTCAGGTCATCCACACTGGTTAAATCAAAACCATTTTGTATTAATTGATAGACAAAACAAAAAAATTATCACATATAAGATTACAAAAATGAGTAATGGTACATGGAGTACAAGTAAAGTAAATGAACTGACTACCCCCTCTCCTGTGCATAACCTCATTCCTCCTGAGGTGCATGGAGAGCATGGACGACAAGGAAAACATGGTAGAAATGAAGTCTATACCTCTACAATCTTTTTTGCCACAGCAGAAGGTTCAACAAATATCTACCCCTCTGTCTTAAAGCTTGAGTTCATAGAAGGAAAAGGCTTAAGTATTATAGATGAGTTAAAGATTCAAAAAGAGGGACTTATGGCAAATATTATGGGTGTCCATCATTTAAACTTTTTGAAAGACCAAAAAACAATCTATGTTGGTTCAGATGAAGGAACACTCTTTATTATTGATTATACCTCAACACCAATGCGTATTGTAAAAACAGTTCAAGCAGGAAAAGGTGCAGGACATACTGATGAGATGGAGCATAATCAAATAGCTGTTGTCATAAATCATAAAGATAAATTTATTACTCTAATGAATACCCAAAACCATACAAAAATAGCCGATATAGAGGTTAGTAATCTTAATGAGGTGGGAACAGTTCAAACCCAATCCCACCCTCAATACCACTTCTCAAAAGATGGTAGATACTTCTATCTTTTCTTAACAGAAGAGGGAGCCTTGGTTAAAGTGGACTTAATTGATAAAAAAGTCGTAGAGCGTTTAGAAATAGGTGGGAAATTAGCGATGGGGTCTTTTGTTAAATCCTAGATAACAGAGGCTTTAGCCCCTGTTATCAAATTATAGTTTAGCTATAATCACATTTATGAATAATTTTATAAACTCTCCAACCGACAAGAAACAGTTTCAAAACCAAACTATTTATATAAAACGAGACGATTTACTCTCTCAGGATTTTTCGGGAAACAAGGCTCGTAAATTTCATTATTACTTAGCTCATGAATTTCCCCATATTCAAAAAGTTCTCTCTTATGGTTCGGCTCAATCCAACGCAATGTACTCTATTTCTGTTTTAGCAAAAAAACAGGGATGGGAATTTAATTATTATACGACACACATCGCAGACTATTTAAAAGAAAATCCTCATGGAAATTATAAGTATGCTCTTGAAAATGGAATGAAAATATATGTAGAGCAGAGTACTCCTGTTCCATCAACCGATAAAACAACCCTTTTTGTAGAAGAAGGTGGACGACAACAAGAGGCAGAATATGGTCTTGAAATTTTAGCCAAAGAGATAGAGTCTTGGAAAAAAGAACAGCATATAGAAGAGCTTAATATCTTTTTACCCTCAGGTACAGGAACTACTGCTCTATTTTTACAAAAATATACCAAAGATAGAGTCTACACAACTCCATGTGTGGGTGGAGTAGATTATTTAAAAGAGCAGTTTTTGATGCTTGAAAAAGATAAAAACTTTCATCCAACTATTTTAACTCCTTCAAAAAAACGACACTTTGGAAAGCTCTATAGAGAGTCTTATAATATTTGGTTAGAATTACAAGACAAAATGGGCATAGAGTTTGATTTACTTTATGACCCACATGGATGGCTAACTTTATTAGAAAATCCACAAATTTTTGAAAAGCCTACGCTCTATATCCATCAAGGTGGATTGATAGGAAATGAGAGCATGTTGGCACGATACCAAAGGAAATACAGTGAAAATATTTAGTACAAAAGATGAACACTTTCAGAGTGAATTTGATGAGTTATTAAAACGTGGTGCAATGGATATTGATGGAGTAACTTCTATTGTAAAAGGGCTTCTTGATGAGATTAAAACTGAAGGGAACAAGGCTCTCAAAGGACATATTTCTAAATTTGACCGTTGGACTCCAAGTTCAGATGAGGCATTAGAAGTAAGTTTAAGCTCTATGGAAGAGGCGTACAATAATATTGATGCTACTCTAAGAGATGCTTTACACTTAGCCTATGACAGAATTGAAAACTACCACCAAAAATTGATGCCAAAATCATGGTTTGATTTTGAAAAAAATGGTTCTATGTTGGGGCAGAAAGTAACGGCTGTAGATTCAGCAGGACTATATATTCCTGGTGGAAAAGCAGCCTACCCATCATCATTGTTGATGAATGCTATTCCTGCTATTGTAGCAGGTGTAGAAGAGATTGTAGTCTGTACCCCTGCACCCGATGATGAGCTAAATGAACTGCTTTTAGCTGCTTGTCACTTGTGTAAAGTAACCAAGGTATTCAAAGTAGGTGGAGCATCAGCTATTGGGGCAATGGCGTATGGAACAGAGACAATTCCTAAAGTAGATGTCATTACGGGGCCTGGAAATATCTTTGTAGCAACGGCTAAGAAATTGGTTTATGGCGAAGTAAATATTGATATGATTGCAGGGCCTAGTGAGATAGGAATTTTGGCTGACAGTACAGCTCGTGCTGACTATTTA
This sequence comes from uncultured Sulfurovum sp., assembly GCA_964409295.1. Lineage (GTDB taxonomy): Bacteria > Campylobacterota > Campylobacteria > Campylobacterales > Sulfurovaceae > UBA1140. Next base: position 8,461 of record CAYPCV010000133.1, on the reverse strand, counting down.
GCCATTGATTTACTTTCACAAGCAGAACATGATGAGATGGCATCGTCTATTTTAATTACAACCGATGCTTCTTTAGCCAATAAGGTTTCCTCTGAAATAGAGAAATTTTTAGCTACCTTATCGCGTAAAGAGATAGCTCGAAAATCCATTGAAGAGCGTGGAGCAATTATTATAACCCAAACCATGGATGAAGCTATTAATTTAATGAATAGAATTGCCCCAGAACACCTAGAAGTTATGACAGCTAACCCAATGGAGTTGCTAGCAAAAATTAAACATGCAGGAGCAATTTTCTTGGGCGAATATACTCCAGAGCCAATAGGCGATTATGTGGCTGGTCCAAATCACACCTTGCCAACAGGAGGAACAGCAAAGTTCTACTCTCCATTATCAGTAGACCATTTTTTAAAGAAATCTTCTATAATTTCAATGACAAAAGAGGGTCTAAATGAAATTGGAGAGGCGTGTGCATTGATTGCAAATACCGAAGGGTTAACAGCTCACGAAGAGTCCGTTAGAATTAGATTATCTTAACGACTCATAAAAACTACCAATCCAATGCCATAAAGATTATAGATAAAAATAAATCAGCAATAAATACCGTAACCGAGGCCAATACAACGGCCTTGGTTGTTGATATACCCACTCCTTTTGCTCCACCTGTTGTATGATACCCTACATATGCACCAATACTTCCAATAAGGTATCCATAAAATAGTCCTTTTAAAATACCAGAGCCAATATCTGAAAAGTGCAATAACTGTTTAATACTATCAGCATAAACTACAGGGTTCATATCTAAGGCGAACCATGCCATTAAAAATGCTGACATATTAGATATAAAATCAAAAGCAATAACCAATAGAGGAACAGCAAGGGTCGTTGCAATAATTCGAGGAATAAGCAGATATTTTTTAGAATCTACAGCCAAAGTCTCAATAGCATCAATCTGCTCTGTTACACGCATCGTTCCAAGTTCAGCACCCATTGATGAAATGGCTTGTGCTGTTACCATTAATCCTGCCAAGAGAGGTGCGAGTTCTCTACTAATTGAGATAAAAATGGTATATCCCATAAAGCTCTCTGCTCCAAATTTGGAAAAACCTTGATAGAGCTGTACAGCTTCGATTAAACCTAAGAACAGTGCTGTTAAAAAGATAACCCCAAATGTTCCTATTGCCACAACTTCAGTCTGCTCAAATATCTGCTTTAGTCGCCAAGGACGTTTAAACATCAATGGAAACAGATGCAGTTGAAACATTATAAATGCACCAAATTTTTCCATTTTTTTCATAAAGTTAACAAAGGGGGTACCAATAAATGCAAATAATGACTCTATCATAAAACTCTTTTTTTAATTTATTTTATCCAATTTTTAGATAAACTAACTTTATGAAAATTGGAACAGACATTACTGTAGTCAGTAGAATAGAAAAATCATTCAATAAATTTGGTAAAAAATTTTTAGATAGATTTTTAAATGAAAGTGAGCAAAATTTATCTAAAAAAATAGAGAGTATCGCAGGCTATTGGGCAAGTAAAGAAGCCATTGCCAAAGCTTTGGGTTGTGGTATTGGGGCTGAGCTCTCTTTTCTTGATATTATTATTTATAAAGATGATAAAAATGCACCCCATTTTAAGCTAAGTCCAAAAGCCCAAGAACATCATAAGATTAAAAGTTCATCCCTCTCCATCGCTCATGACGGAGGGTTTGCTATTGCTGTGGTTATAATCTCATCCTAAAGAAAAGATGTTATATTCCACTTCTATTAAGTCGATACATATCATAAGGTAAACAAATGTCAAAAGAACCAATAAAATATACCCACCTACATCTACACACCGAATACTCTATGCTCGATGGAGCAAATAAGATTCCTGTTCTTGCAAAAAAGATAAAAGAGCTAGGCATGGATTCTGTTGCTATGACCGACCACGGAAATATGTTTGGAACAATCACTTTTTATAATGAGATGAAAAAAAATGGTATCAAGCCCATTATTGGAATGGAAGCCTACATTCATAATGAAGAGGAGATAGGCGACAAATCGACAAGAAGACGGTTTCACTTGTGTCTGTATGCCAAAAATGATGTGGGGTATAAGAACCTTATGTATCTAAGTTCACAAGCCTATATGCACGGTTTTTACTACTATCCAAGAATCAACTGGGAGTTGCTAAAAAACAACTCGGAAGGGCTTATCTGTTCAAGTGCTTGTTTGCAAGGCGAAATAAATTGGCACTTAAATTTGAGTGAACGAAATGTTAAAAATGGAGCATTGGGTTATGATGAAGCCAAAAAGGTTGCTCTAAAGTATAAAGCAGTTTTTGGAGATGATTTCTATATGGAGATTATGCGTCATGGAATTGACCACCAATACAATATTGACAAACAGATTATTAGACTAAGTCAAGAGACAGGCATAAAAATTATAGCCACCAACGATACCCACTACACCCTACAGAAAGATGCCGATGCCCACGAAGCATTTATGTGTATCGCGATGAATAAACTCTATGACGACCCTAATCGTATGCGTCACTCGGTACATGAGTTTTATGTAAAATCCCCTGAGCAAATGGCTGAACTGTTTGCTGATATTCCTGAAGCTTTAGAAAATACCCAAGAGATAGCAGATAAATGTAATTTAGAGATAAAGCTTGGAAATCCAACTCCTCCTAACTTTAAGTTTGCCCAACAAGTAGCCAAAGAAGAGGGTGTAGCACTTCCCGAAGATAAAGAGTATTCACTTGACAATGACATTGTTATTTTTAACCATTTATGTAAAAAAGGTCTTGAAAAACGGCTAAAAATTGTTCCTGCTGACAAACATCAAGAGTACCGAGACAGACTACAAGTAGAGATGGATATTATAAATAATATGAAATTTCCTGGGTACATGCTAATTGTTTGGGAGTTTGTAGATGCAGCGAAGCAGATGGATATTCCTGTGGGGCCGGGAAGAGGATGCTTAACCAAAGATGCTTTGGTTTATACGATAAATAAAAATAAGATTGAAACAAAAAATATCAATAAAATAGAGATTGGAGATTTAGTATTAACACATAACAATACTCCTAAAAAAGTTACTGAATGCTTTGAGTATGATATAGAGGAAGAGTTATTAACGATTTCTACTTTTTATGGAGATTTCATTAATAATATTACACTTACAAAAGACCATAAAATTTATATGGGAGATAATAAGTGGAAGGAGGCACAAGAGATAACAACTAAAGATTGGTTGGTTATGCCTATTCCTGAATATAAAATTGAAAAAATAAAAGAGTTTGACCTACTAAATTTTTGTGATAGCAACTACAGAGAAGAAGATGATTACCTCATCTACACCTATTCTCAAAATAAAAAGCATAATTTTAGCATTAAAGATTTATCCAAAAAAATTCCAAAGACAAAATCAACCATAAAAAAATATTATAACTATCTTATTGGTAAAGATGTCAATATTAAAAAAAAGACAATTCAAGATATAGAAAACTTTATTCTTCAAGAGTTTAATTCAACAAATAATTGGGTAACATACATTACCGAATTAAACCAAAGAAAAGTAAAACGATACCTAAACAATAGCTACTACTTTAGAAAATTCCTTGGACGATGGATAGGCGATGGGCATATTAGAAAAAATATGAAAAGAAAATCTGTCTCTATTGTCTTTTATAAAAAAGATAAACATGGAATAGATGAAACCTTGGCTTTTATTGAAGAGAATGGATATGATTATTCTCTATTAAAAACTAAAAATATTATTGATATAAATATTTATGACAAATTTTTACATGCTTTTTTTGCAAAAACTTTTTCTGACTATAGATTTGAATCTAATTCAAAATATATTCCAAATTTTGTTTTCACTCTCCCTAAAATAGAAATTTTAGAGGTATTAGATGGCTACATATCAGCAGATGGATATACCACAACCGATAGAATAAAAATTACAACCGTATCTAAAACACTTGCTATGCAGACTAAAAAACTACTCTTTCAAGTAGGAATCCCTTCAACATTAAGAGAAGATGACAGAGTAATGACCTCTATTCCATTAAAAGAGGGAAACTCTCAATATACTATAAATATACCTTCCAATGGCTCTATATACGACATTCCAAAGGAACGACAAAATATCTATAAAATAGAAGATAAATTTATCAAGCTAAAAGTTAGAAAAGTAACCAAACATGAAAAGAACAAAACAAAAGTTTATGACTTTACCGTAGAAGATGACCACTCTTATACAACATCAAACTATATTGTACATAATTCGGCCGCAGGTTCGTTAGTTGCCTATTCACTAGAAATTACCGATATTGACCCTCTTCCTTATGGTCTGCTTTTTGAGCGTTTCCTAAATCCTGAACGGGTCTCTATGCCTGATATTGATATGGATTTTTGTCAAGCAAGACGACAAGAGATTTTAGATTATGTTATCCAAAAGTATGGTCGTGTGAATGTGGCTCAGATTATTACCTTTGGTAAGCTTCAGGCAAAAGGGGTTATTCGAGATGTTGCAAGGGTTCTTGATATGCCCTACTCACAAGCCGATGCAATGGCAAAACTTATTCCTGATGAGTTGGGAATTAATTTAACAGATTCGTATGCCAAAGAGCCAAAAATAGAAGAGCTTTGTAATAGTAATCCCTTGGCAAGACGAACATGGGATTATGCTTTAGCACTAGAGGGACTAAATAGGAATGCAGGAACTCACGCTGCTGGGGTGGTTATTAGTAATGAACCGTTATGGAAAAAGACACCTATTTTTAAACCAACAGGGCAAGATACATTGGCGACCCAATACAACGGAAAATATGTTGAAGATGTTGACCTTATTAAGTTTGACTTTTTGGGTCTTAAGACCCTAACCGTTATAGAAGAGGCACTTAAACTGGTTGAAAAACGGCATGGAAAACGTATTAACTTTATAACCGAAGATATTAATGACCCAAAGGTTTATGAATACATCTCAACAGGCGATACACTCGGACTTTTTCAGATAGAATCAGCAGGAATGCAAGACCTAGCAAAGAAATTAAAACCAAATGGCTTTGAAGACATTATTGCGATGTTGGCACTCTATCGACCAGGTCCTATGGAGTCTGGAATGCTTGATGACTTTGTTGAACGTAAACATGGACGAGCTGAGATTACCTATATGTTTCCAGAGCTTGAACCTATTTTAAAACCAACCTATGGGGTTATTGTCTACCAAGAGCAAGTTATGCAGATTGTTCAGACCATTGGTGGGTTTAGCCTTGGTGGGGCTGACTTGGTTCGTCGTGCAATGGGTAAAAAAATTAAAGAGGAGATGGATAGGCTTAAAGAAGATTTTGCTGTAGGAGCAGGTAAAAAAGGTTTTGATATGGGTGTGGCAAGAGAGCTATTTGACCTAATTGTAAAATTTGCAGGGTACGGTTTTAATAAATCTCACTCGGCAGCCTATGCTATGATTACTTTTTATACTTCATTCTTAAAATATTACTATCCAACTGAATTTATGGCAGCCATCTTAACCTTGGAGAAAAATAATACCGACAAGGTTATTAAATACGTCGATGAGCTAAAAAGTCTAAACATCACTCTGCGTCCACCCAATATTAACCGTTCGGAGTTGGTCTTTCAAGCCGATGAGATAGAGGGCGAAAAAATTGTTTTCTTTGGAATGGGTGCATTAAAAGGTGCTGGAGATGTAGCAATTAACTCTATTATTGCCACACGTAACGAGGGTGGTAATTTTAGAGATATGAATGACTTTGTATCTAGGATTGATGCTTCTAAAGTCAATAAACGTGTTATAGAATCCCTCTCTAAAGCAGGTGCATTTGATGATTTTGGGCATTCACGTTGTGCATTAATTACCCAAGTAGAAACCATAACAGAAGCAGCAGGAAAAGCGATGTTGGCAAAAAAACAGGCTGTAGGTTCTCTATTTGGAGATTCAGAAGAGATGACCACTGTCACGGTTGATATTAAACCCATGCCTGAGTATGATTTATTAGAAATTCTTGCTATAGAAAAAGAGTCTTTAGGCTTTTACGTTTCAGGACATCCACTCGATAAATACCGAGAACAACTTGATGAAATTAACTATACCCTAAGCTCGGAAATAGAAGATTTAGCCGATGGGTCACAAGCTCTTTTTATTGGTAAAATTGAAGAGATAAACACACGAATCTCTAAAAAAGGAAACAAGTTCGGAATTGCCAATATTATGGATTTGCACGGAAACATTGAGCTGATGCTTTTTGAAAATAGGTTAAAAGAGCTTGATGAAGATTTTGATTTAAACAAGCCCATTGCATTTAAAGTCAAAATTACCAAAGATGGCGACTTTACACGAATGAATATTTTAAAAATTGAATCATTAAAAGATGCAAAAAAAGAGAAGATAAAAGTTAAGAAAGAGGAGAAGTTTATACCTGAAGAGATTTTACCAACACTCTCTTTGGCAATTAACTTAATGCCTGATTCTAAAATCATCGAAGACCTGTTCTGCTTGGCTCAAAAATACCCAGGAAAGCATCCTTTGGAATTGCACATTAAATCAAAACTCTCTGATGTTATTATTGAATCTAAAATGAAAGTAAGCCAAACAATTTTAAATGAAGCCAAAGAGCTTGGAATTTACAAAGAAGAAAAGCTAATTAATCGAGGATAGAGCTTAAAGCTCTATCTTGGTTTTCCAAAATTTTGTGTCCAGTAGTGTGTATAATGAGAGGATTCATCTGTAATCAAAACCATACCCATCTCCGTAAAGTTTGGACTCATCAAATTCGCACAATGATGCTCACTTGCTAACCATCCCTCAACCATCTTCTCTGCTGTATCAATAACAGTTCCTGCTCCAAGATTTTCGCCAATAAAACTCCATGCATATCCATAAGTCTCTACACGTTCAGTTAAAATACTGGCTTTTCCCAACACAGTTCCTGTCCAGTCAGACTCTGTACCTGAACCCGTGTGTGAAAATGTTTGACTCGCTACCAAATCTTGTGTATGTTCATATGCCGATTTGTAAAGTTGTTCACTCCAAATAAGTTTACCTGTTGCAGGAAAAGTTCCTTGAGTTCCACAAATTTGTTTTGTACTTCTTGCTTTATTAACAGCATTTAGATACGTATCTATTTGTGATTGAGAAATTGTTGGTATGCTAGGAACTACCTTTGTTTCAGTTACGACAACGTTCATTATATCACTAATAGATGAGCCATCGTTACCTTGTACTGTAAATTTTAAAATATCCCTTCCTAATACTGTTGGGGTATAAGAGAAGATAGCCGTAGTAGCTAAAGTATTGTCTCCTTTTTCCCATAAATACGAGAGTTCACTGTTATCCGAGCTTGTCCCTTTTCCTAAAATAGTAATTGTTTCATTAATTTTAACTCGTTTATCTTCTCCTGCATCAGCCGTAATTGTATAGTCTGAATCACTCTTAGACTCCTCAGCACAAGAACTAAATAATAGTGCAATAGCCAATAACAATATTTTTGTAAACTTCATAATGTAACTCCTTCTTTTAATTTTATCCTATTTTTCTTTGAATTTATATAGCTAATAGTATTTATTAAAAATAATTTTATATTTAAATTTAAAACTCTAATTAAGGAAAAGATGTTATAACGAATAATACTCATAATAAAGGATTATAAAATGAAACTAGAAGGAGAACCAACAATGGCTCAAATTGATGACTATAATGGAAAGGAAAGCCCTGAAAAAAGAAAAACTGTACGTCTAATTATTATTGGACTTCTTGTTCTAGGCATGGTTTATGGATTGGTTAAATATAACTTTTCTACACCAAATGATTATGTAGGAACTCCTGAAAATCCTGGTATAAGTACTACCCCAAGATAGTCTAATATGTATGGGGTTTTTCCCTATACATAAAATAACAGAAACACTTTTTAACCACCCTCTTCTCCTCTGTGTAAGAAAGAAACAGATAACCGAGATAACTTTTTCTAAAAGAGAGTTTCATACTCCTATTTAAAAAATATTGCTAAACTCATGCTATTAAACTACACATAAGGATGATATATGTCATTACCAAAAATTATATGGTCAAAAATTGATGAGGCACCAGCACTAGCTACTTACTCATTGTTACCAATTGTAAACGCGTTTACTCAAGCAGCAGGTGTTTCTGTTGTAACTTCTGACATTTCATTGGCAGGAAGAGTTCTTTCGGCAATGGGTCTAGCAGAAGATGAGCTTTCTAAACTTGGAGAAGTTGTTTTAGAAGCTGATGGAAACATCATTAAACTTCCAAACATTTCAGCATCTGTTGGTCAACTTAAAGAGTGTATCGCAGAGCTTCAAGGTCAAGGTCATGATATTCCTGATTACCCTGAAAATCCAGCAAATGCAGAAGAGGAAGCAATTCAAGCAAAATACAGTACATGTCTTGGTTCAGCTGTTAACCCAGTACTTAGAGAAGGAAAC
>CAYPCV010000132.1:0-4690 GCA_964409295.1 uncultured Sulfurovum sp. | reverse complement strand
AACACAGCATCTACAAATGCAAGTACAACAACTAGTACAGCAACTACAAATGCTAAAGATGCTGTTGAAGATAATAAATAATTTTATTTTTTAGCTCTTCTTTTTGGGTTGTCTTTTGACAACCCAATTACCTCTTTTCCCCTCTTTTTTCACTCTATCTAAATACTTTGATATTAATTAACTCTTTTAAAAATATTTATTATAATTATTAATTATTAATATTGATAAAAAAATATAATTTTGAATGTTAAAAAATAATTATGCATTTTTATTTATTAAAGTTTAAACTTTATATTAGAAAAGTTTATTAATTTTAAGTATCTATTTAAATACTTCATGGTAAAATCTTTTAATTAAGATTAAAGGATTATGATGAAAAAAATCACACTAATTTCTGCTATTACAGCAGCAATGTTAACCACGGCTACAGCAGATTTCTCTTTTGGAGACATGTTTAAAGACATAAAAGATGCGGCTACCTCAATGAGTAAAGATGCAAAAGATTCTGTTGCTTCAATGAAAGATGGAGCAGTTGAAACTTCTAAATCAGCAGAGAGAACTATTACTAATGTAAGTTCTGATGTTAAAGATACTTCTGTTAAAGTATCTGATGATTTAAAGACAGCAGAAGTTAATACTACAGGACATCTTTCGGATTCTGTAACAGAGATTGGAGAGGATACTAAAGATTCAATTAAAAGCACAACAACAGATTTAAAAGATTCTGCAACAATTGCGTCTAAAGATATGAAAGACTCTACCATCACACTTGCGAATGATGCTACAGATTCAGTAAAAACTGTCTCTAAAGATTCAACAACCAATGTTAAAACTATCTCTAATGATGCTACAGATTCAGTAAAAACAGTTTCAAATGATTTGAACTCTTCACTTAAAACGGTTTCTACAGATGCTACATCAAATGTTAAAACTATCTCTAATGATGCTACAGATTCAGTAAAAACAGTTTCAAACGATACAACTAATTCCGTAAAAACAGTTTCTACAGATACTACAACGAATATTAAAACCATCTCAAATGATGCTACAGATTCAGTTAAAACAGTTTCTAACGATGCTACAGATTCAGTTAAAACAGTTTCGAATGATTTGAACTCTTCAGTTAAAACAATCTCAAATGATGCTACAGATTCAGTAAAAACAGTTTCAAATGACAGTATAGATTCTGTAAAAGAAGTTTCTGATAATGCAAATGATGCAACAAATACGACAACAACTAATGCAAGTACAACAAGCAGAACTATCTCAAATGACCTTAAAGATACAGCAGATTCTGTAGATAAAAAATAGATAATTTTTTGTCGTAATAACTCCAAAGCTAGCACCCTTGGTGCTGGCTATATCTTCACTATTAATGTAAGCAGTAACCTTTAGTAGCTTTATTCTTTTCTCTGTAAAAATAATTAATCTATATTTATCATGTTTATCAAAAAATGTTATCATAATCATTATAACACTATAAAGGGATAATAATGAATTCTAAAGATAAAATTACTACAAAAAGTTTTATTACACTTGTAATGATGATACTATTTTTTCTACCATCACTGCTTTTGTCTGAAACAACAGATAGAAAAGTAGTTCATATTGAACTACCAAAAGTTCCAACAGTTATAGGGATAGATGTAAAAGTTAACGGCTCTTCTTCTTCAGACCATTTAGACCGTTCTATAAAGTTTTCTAAACGTATTCCACCAAACTACTTAACGAGCGAAGAGCGTTATGGAAAAGATGGTAAGAGTGGTGTAGGTGTAAAACAATCTAGAGTAAAAGTTGGAGAAGTAGATAAAGGGAGATTGTCAGCTTATTTAAGAGATGAACTTATCTCAAAAAAGGAAGTTATAAAAAAGTTAAAAAATGCAGGCTTTGAAATTGTAGCTACACATATTTTAACTAAAAATAGAAAACTTCTATCGGTTGTATTTACTAACGCTAAATTAAAGAAGATGGCATCTAAACCAAATCGTGGTTTTTTAGCTACATTAAGAGTTCTTGTTGATAAAAAGGGTAAACAGATTAGTATTACAAATCCTCTTTATTTAGCTAAAGCTATGTTACAGAGTGATTTTGATGAGAAGGGTGCAAAAGAGATTTTATCGGCTCTTGTAAAAGAGTTTCCTTCTGCTAAAAACTCTTTTGATAAGTTAAAGTATCAACTCTTACCAAAGTATCAATTTATGAATGGTATGCCATATTATCAAGATATGGAGGTTGTAGCAAGAGGTAATGATTTACTTAAAAAAGTTGAGAAGAATAAAAAACGTGTCTCTTTTGTGCTTAAACTTGATAATGGTTCAACTCTGGTTGGTGTAAAACTATCTAAAAGAACAAAAAAATTCCCTAAAAAAATTGGTGTAAAAAATGCAGGTATGTTACCATATCCACTTCTTATCGAGAATGGAGAGGCAAAGATACTTGACCCTAAATACTATTTGGCACTTATGTATCCTCAGTTAACTATGGAAGAGTTTATGACTATTGCTACTGTGCCAGAGGCAATTACTAAAGATTGTACAAAGGTATTTCGTTAAATTATAAGCAGATAGTTTTATCTGCATTATAGTTAAAGTTATTATTTTACTTTTATCATATAGAAATCTTTGGGTCTTTTGTAACTGTCACTCTCTCCTACAATAACAACTGCACCATCACTTGTTCGTGTAATTCCATGTGCAATATCCTTGTTTCTCTCTCCATAAACTTTAGACCAGATAAGTTTACCTTTTGAATCAAGAGCCAGTAGATAGTTATCAAAATCTCCTTTTCCCATTGAGTTTGTTTTTCCTGCTACAAGATAGTTTCCGTCTTTGGTCATGGTTACAGCATTGCCTTCGTCGTAGTATTTGAATCCATAAATCTTGAACCAAATGAGTTTACCACTTTTGTTAAAGTACATTACTGCCAAATCGGTCTGTTCTGAATAGTATGAACGAGTAGAGCCTGTAGCCACAATTCCTCCATCAGGGGTAGGGGTAACAGCATTTAAAACATCATGCTCATTTTGACCCAAGGTTTTTGCCCAGATTTTTTTACCATTTTGGTCGAGCTTCATTAAAAAGAAGTCTGAATCTCCTGAACGGGTTACTTCTCTAGCTCCTACCATCATAAAGTTTCCGTCGGCTGTTCTTGTCAAAGATTTTGCTTGGTCATTAAGTTTTCCACCAATGGTTCGTTTAGAGATTTCATTACCATTCTTATCTAAAAGAATAATATAGATGTCTTTGTAGCCTCTTTTTGAGAAGGATTCGGTATCTCCCACAATCATTACGCCACCGTTTGCCATGCCTGCAATTCCACCTGCATATTCATCTCGGTCTCCACCAAATGATTTTTCCCAAAGTATCTCTCCATCAAGAGAAAGTTTAGCCACATAGAGGTCTTTATCAGCATTCTCATTAAAGGATTTACCAGAACCTAAAATGAGTAGATTTCCATCTTTTGCACGGGTTATTGCGACCCCTTGGTCTTGTTTTTTACCTCCCAACATTTTTCGCCATCGTGTTGAACCATCGGCTGTAATTCGTGTGACACAAATATCTGAACGTTGGGCATTAAATGAACGGCATGTTCCTACAATAGCATTGTCTCCATTTTCTAGCATCACAATACCTTGTGCGACATCATCGTCTTCTCCACCATATATTTTTTGCCATACGGTTTGAAAAGCAGGTTTTTGTTCTGCTTTCTTTGGAGCATCTGCAAAGAGGAGGGGGCTTAAAAGTAGTGAGGTTAAAAGTAGTTTACTACAAGTTCTTATCATCGTTTTTCCTTGATTTTTTGATTAAGTAATTTATTTATTATACTCTATATTTAATTGATTTTTTAGATGATTTGTTGTTTTTTACATAAATATTGGTTATAAACTATCTGTTCTGTAACTTAGAACTTTATATAAGTATAAATAATTTATATATATTTAAATTAATTTTATCTATTATTTTTTTACTATATATCTATTTGTATAAAATTTAATGAGAGGGAGTGAAGAGATACGATAAGTATATTGTTTTGAAAATGATTATAGAGATTATGTTCTATGGTTTTGAGATATTATGATGAGTAGTTCATTAACTCATTAATAATATTCTCAATTTTTTTCATCTCTACTTCTTTATGGTAAACAATATAAAAGTTCCGAATCATGGGGTAATCTTTGATTCGTGACATAAAGAGTACTTTAGACTTTATCTCATCTTCTATAGCTCGTGAGGAGACAATAGTAATAGTTGGATGCTCTGGGTTGGGTTTAGACCATCGTACACTCTGTATTGAAGCTGTGGTATTGTCAATTTTAGAGATAGAGTAAAAATCTCGATGAGAGACATTGATTTTTTTAAAGAAACGATGAATTAATTTATTGATAGGAGAACTCTCTTTTTGACAAATAAGTTTATACTGATGTAATGTTTCTTTATCAATAAAAGGTTCTAACTCTATGTTTGAACATATAACTATTTCATCGTTTATCCACTCTTTGGCAATAATATTTTTATCAAATGTTGGTGTTTCTATTATTCCTAAGTCCAACTCTTTTGTTTGTAACTTAGCAATAACATCAACACAGTTACTAATACTAACGTTAACAACACCTTTATTTACAGTATTAATATTCTCATTTAACTCGCCAGGGAGAAGGTATGAGCCGATGGTGTAGGTTGTTCCTAAACGA
>CAYPCV010000131.1:0-9206 GCA_964409295.1 uncultured Sulfurovum sp. | reverse complement strand
CGATGAACCATGACTTGATGATGAACCACCATAAGTAGAAGAGCTTGATGAACTACCACCAGAATTACGAACAATAAATGCACCAGGGAAACGTCGTTCTTTTAACCTATTTGCTTCACTAACCGAAGAGATTCCTGAAATGATAACTTTATTTATCGCCCCACGTTGAATATACGCTGTGTACTTAGAATCTAAACTCAAAGAGTTTTTAAACTCTTCTGCTGCATAATAATCTTTTAATGCTGCAACTTGCAGATGAATACCACCACCTCCTTGAGAAGAGCTACTACTTGTTGTAGAAGAGGAGTAATCCGTTCCAGAATATCCACCATATGAATAGCTACTGCTCTCTCCACTACCATTATTGGTACTAAATGCTCCACTACTTTGAGTATCACTGTAGTTATCTATAATCTCTCCAGAACCATAACTTCCACCACTATCTGTCGTAATAACCGTATTATCAGGGATAATTTCAGAGTAAGTAGAACTATTAGTAACTCCAGAACCTGTATCATAAATAAGTGGACTTGCTGTCTCATAATTCGTACTTGAAGCACCTGTATCGTAGCTTGTTGTTGTAGCTGATGTATCATATGTTCCTGATGCTGTTACATTATCTTGTTTTTTCACACAACCTGTCGCCATCAGTGCTAATGCTACTGTTGACAATACTAAACCATTATTGAATTTCATGATTGTCCCTTTAAAATATTTTCATATATTATAACAGTCTATTGATATTATCAATATTAATATATGAATTAATGAGTAATATTCTTTTTTATTACTTTATATTTAATAATGATGGTTTAAGATTTTTTTGAGCTGTTCGCTCTTTACGACTTGAGCTTGAAAAACGAAGCAGTTCATCAGTTGTTTTGACATATTCAGGCAAATTTTCAAAGGTAAGCTCTAAAAGTTTAGTAGTCACTAATGCATCCGAAAAAGCACGATGATGATTATGGTCGCCAAGTTCTAAGGATTCACTTAAATATGCCAATCCATAACGTTCACTCTCAATGGTTCGTCTTGACAAATCAATAGAACATAGTTTTTGATTTCCAATTGTACCCAAACCAAAACGGTCAAAAGAGTAGTTTAGAAAACCGTAGTCAAAATTGGCATTATGGGCAACAAAAACAGCATCTTCCATAAACACTCTAAGCTCTTGCAATACAGATAATTGGGTCGATGCACCAATCAAATCATCGGGTGTAATTCCTGTAATTTTACTAATGTACTCGGGTAAGAACGTACACTCTACAAAACTCTCAAAACGGTCAATAATTTTTCCATTTTGAAGCATAACAGCCCCAACTTCTATAATCTGTGCTGTTTCAGGTTTAGAGCCATTGGTCTCAATATCAATAACACAATATTTTTGCTCAGAAAATGAGGTAAAAAAACTATCTAAACGATACCTATCTTGCTCTTCAACAATAGGGTAGCCTGCTGATTGTAAAAGTACAAGCAGTGTATCTGCCTCTTCAAACAGTGTTGTATGTTTTTTTACAATACGTTCATACGATGGAATAGATAGATAACCTTCATTGCGTCGAAATGCAGCGGTTAACTCTTCATAAACTTTTTGCATTCTTTATAAACTTACTAACCTTTGCATAATCTTTTCGACCTTTAATCTTTTCTACTCCAGAACTGACATCTACACCATAGAAATTATATTTTTTTAACTCATGCAAGTTTTCAGGAGTCAAGCCCCCTGCCAAAATTATTTTAGAACAATCCACACCTTTAAACCACTCTAAATTGAGCCGTTTTCCCGAACCACCATACTCTTCACAGTAGACATCAACCAATCGGTATCGGTTTTGATACTGTAAAATATCTTTTGCCTCTTTTGCACGAATTACAGGTATCGCCTTTGAACCTATCATGTTCAATGCCTCTTCATCAACATCAAAATGAATTTGACAAAGAGATAGGTCACAATATTTTGAAATAGTATCAATAGTATCAATACCTTCATTTACAAACAGACCTACTCTACCTATAAAGGGTGGTAGTTTATCAATAATCTTTTTAGCATCGCTTGGTGTAATATAACGTGGAGATTCTCTATAAAAAATAAAACCTAAAGCATCAGCTCCAGATTCTATCGCTTGTATTGCGTCTTGAAAATTGGTAATACCACATATTTTTACTCTCATATCTATCTCCTCCTTACTTCCCTCAAAGTAATTATTAAAAAAAATTATACCTTTAAAGAGTCAATAGCATGCTTATAACCATCTCTGTTTCCAAAAACATACGAGCCTGCGACTACTATATTCACACCTGCCTCTTTTAAATCATGAATATTTTTGTTATTCACACCACCATCAACTTCGATTAAACAGTTAGGATTATGCTTATTTATCAATGCTTTTAACCGTTTTGCTCTTTCAATCACAGAGGGTATAAATTTTTGACCACCAAAACCAGGGTTAACAGACATCAATAGAACCATATCTACATCTGCCAATAGAAACTCAATACTTTCAGGTGTAGTATGAGGATTCAACACTAAAGCTGGCTTGATTCCTAATGAGCGAATATGTTGCACCAAGCGATGAGGATGTTTCTCCTCTTCAATATGAAACGAAATATATTTTGGTTTTAAAGGTGCAAATAGGTCAACAAAGAAAGTATTATTTTCAACCATTAAGTGAATATCCATTGGTTTTGTAGTCGCCTTTGCTACAGCAGAAACAACCACTGGTCCAATGGTTAAATTGGGTACAAAATGCCCATCCATAACATCTACATGAACCAAGTCACAGCCTGCATTACAAATTGCTTCTACATCACGAGCCAAATTCCCAAAATCGGCTGAAAGTATACTTGGAGCTACCAACATTTTTTAATCCTAAAGTTAATTTTTCGTAATTATATCGAAAATAATTTACTCTTCAAGCTCTATCATCACTTTCTTCATATATAGAGGCATGTTCTTTTTAAACGCATTCCACTACTTCATCCACTATAATTTAATTTACTAATAAATATATTCTGTTATCCAACCATTAAATAATTTTTGTTAGTATCTTTAAAACCGAACAAGGATAAACAGTGATTATAAAAACTAAACACAGTATGCAAAAAATGTCTCAACGTGGAATCCATAAAAACTTACTGGATATTGTTCTTATACATGGGACAGTAAAAAAAGATAAAATCATTTTAAATAGAAAAAGCTGTGACAGATTTATAAGAAAACTTGATAAACAAATCAAAAAGATAAAAAATTTAGGAAATACTTTACATATTTCAAGATTAAGTTCTTATCGAACCACTCTTTTAAAAATTCGAGATAAAGGTGGGGTAACTCTTGTTGTTATGGGCGACACACTAATTACCATCTACAATACAAATATAAAATTAAAAAGAAAAAGACGACCTAAAGGTCGAAAATAGGCACGTCTACAGAGCTTTATCTTACTCTACCTACTGCATTTTCAATGAAGAAAATGCACTCTCTAAATCCAAATCAACTTTTACCTCAGGAAAAAATGAAGGTTCTTTTTCCAAATTTACATCTATAAAATCAATTTTTGTACCATTAAAATCGGCTCTAATATCTTTTTTAACACGATAGAGTGAAGAGATTTCATCGACTAAGATACCTTGAATAGTTGGTACGTTGGCAATAAATATTTTTCCCTCGGCAAAAGGAAGAATATCCTCTTTTGTCAGCCCACGGTTATCTGCGACAGATTGTACAAAGTTATCATAAGTTGGTTTTAAAAGATGGTCTGTCATGTACTTTTTATTCTCTTCATCTATTTTAGCAAACATAGTAATTGGTTTTTTGAACTTTCCTGCTGCCATAAAATCCTCTTCGACCCCTACTTTTTTGGCTAACTCTCCAAAGTTGTAATGAGGCATAATAACTCCAATCGAACCCACAATAGCATTTTTATTGGCAATCAATGGCTTAATCGCCGAAGCAATATAATACCCACCACTCGCAGCTATGGAGTCTACATACATGGTTATAGGCATCTCTTTTTGATACTCTTTTAGATATTCACTAAGCTCTTCACTCGCCGTTGGAGAACCACCTGGAGACCCCATAATAAACAATACAGACTTATAAGCTTTGTCTTCTTTAATCTCATCCATTTTTTCCATAACTGTTGTTGTAAACTCTTCAGTTACAGGTTTATTATAACGAACAATCGCTACTTTATTTTGAGAACTGCTGACATCGCCTAATAGACCTGACTTAGAAAAGTAAGAGACAACAAAAATAATCTCTGCAATCAAAATAATCCCAATCATCCATGCTTTTAAATTGGATATAAATATCTGTTTCTCTAAAGCTTTTATCTCTTTTTTATGTACCTTCTCTTTTTCATGAAAAAGTCTCTCTTCGTAATTAGGTTCATTTTTTTGATGCTCTTGCAATAAAAATCCTTTTAGTTTTTCAAATTATATTAACATATCGTTAAAAATAGAACCAAAAATGATAATTTAATACAATTCTATTAACCTAAAAAAGGAACAAAGTATTTTTTAGCAGAAACTAAGAGTAAGACCTTAGGCAAAAACTACCCACTGCTAACAATTAAGTAACATTTAGTTGCTATAATTTTAAAGATTTTAACAGACACGAAATTAAGATATAATAGCTAACAAGGAGTGTCTCTATGAAACCATATACAAGCATCTATTTGGGCATACTCTTCTTCTCTTTAAGCCTTCATTCTGAAGAGTTACAACAAAGCATTCAAATAGAAGATAAAACAATAGACATAGTAATAGAAAATAGTAGTAAGCCAGAAGTTCCCTCTATCAGTAGCTTAATTGAACAGATAAAATCAGCAAAGGTTGATGATAAAAGAGTTTTGATGAATCAACTGAAACTTCAATTAAGAGAGATGAATAAAGAGAGTAGACAAAAAGCGATGAGGGAGTTAAAAAAATCTTTTTCAGGGAAGAAACAGCATACTCAAAAACAATACAAACAAGTAGAGCATAAAAATCTACATCAACAACAATCTTCCCACCAACCTACCTATCATCGACTACAAAATGGTCAAGGAATGGGTCGAGGAGGAGGTCATAAATAAACTCCTCGTTCACATAACAAAGTATACTCACAATAGAGGCAAGAGCTTACATTGTCACATTTTTCAGCCACAACGCTATCCATACCTCGTAACTCTCCTATAATCTCGTGGAGTATCGTGGTTTTCTCTTCTAATTCTGTAATTTCTGTGGTTTTTCCATTGAATATCTCTACAAAAAATAGGTTCATATTTCTATAAGTCTCTTTTAGAATCTCACTGTAGATACTCATTTGAAAATCACTTAATTTATCTAAATTTTTTACACGATTCGCATCTGTAATTGAACCACTTTTATAATCTAAAACAACTGTTCCCACTTCATCTTGGTCAATACGGTCAACTATCCCTTTAAAATTAATGCCTCCTATGTTTCCAACAATCTGTTTTTCACGTTCAACAACTCTCCATCCTGCTTTAAAATGGTAAATTTGAGCCTCTAGGAACTTTTCCATTTTGGCTTTCCAAAGCAGTTTTGAATAGGCTATTTTAGGAGTGTTATTTTCTAAAAGGGTGTCTAAAAGTCTGTCAAGATTGGACTTCATCTCATCAACGCTCTTATAACTGTTTTTTTCTTTAAAAAGATGCTCCAAAACTTTATGTAAAAAGCGTCCTTCATTAAGTTCATCATCCTCTTTAGGTTTTAATTTTTCAACATAGGTATAATAATATTTCCGTTTACAAGTCAAGAATATCTTTAACCTTGTCGCTGACCATGTAATGTTTGTAGCATCAAAATTTTCAATTACAGGGTCTTTTTGTTCCACAACTTGATTGGGTTCATTGTAGAGCAACTCTAAATTAGACGAGACCACCTTTCCTAAACCTAAGCCCAACTCATAAAGGTAGGAAGCAGGAGCTTTATTGTTTGAAGTTGAATAGATAATAACCGACTGCTCGGATTGTTCTAAAATACGTTTATAGAGCTGTTTTTGTAAAGCTTCACGGTCATTTTTAGTTGGTAATTTAGCAAACTTTCGTAGCGATGAGTTCAAAAAAGCATCTTTGGCAGGAATACTTGGCACGATACCATCATTAAAATCAACCACCACAATCCCTTTAAAAGAGACTCCTCTGGTCTCTAATGCCCCCATAACCGTCACTTTTCCTCCTCGAACATCATCAAGGGTTAGTTTTGAAAGTTGTTTTAACCAAAGAAATAGCCATGAATTAATGCTCATGTTCTCTTTTTTAAAAATATTTTTAAAGTGCAAAAGAGACTCTTCCACAATAGAGCGTTCAGTGTCCAAATTAAAGGGTTCTAATAGTTTAAAAAATGGCTCTACCCCTACTTCTAATGTTGGGTTAATTTTATTTACTTCTTCTGGGTCTATGTTGTATTTTTTAAGTAAAAAGAGTGTCTCGTCTGAAAAGCTTTTTAAATGATGGTAGATGGCTTCTAAACGTTTATAGGCTTTGGTCTTGATATAATCAAAACCCATAGCAAAGTTAAAGTTATTGAGCTTATCGTAAAGTCGAACCGACTCTTTAAACCCTTCATCAGGAAGCAAGACCACAATCTCATCAGGCGAAATTCCCGAGTTTACCATATTTTGGACTGCTTCTAAAAGCAGAGGAATTTGAGCCAAACGCTCTTCTACACAGAAAACTTCTGATTTGATAATTGTTCTGTTTTCTGTGAAAGAAAGAACACTTTTGCTCTGTAAATCAAACGATACACGACTGTTCTCTGGTAGTTCCACCCCCATCTCTAAAAAGCGTTCTTGAACTTTTTTATTAAACTTAGAGGTATGCATATGAATAATAAAAGGTTTTTTTTGAGCTATCTTTTCAATAAGTTCCAGTTCAAAATAACTCATATAACCCTCTAAATAGAGTTCAAATTTATCATAACTCTCTATAAAGCCTTGGTTCATACGGTACAAAGAGGGAATAAAAACCCTATCGCTCAACCCTTTGGACTCTAAAAGCGTTTTATAGTTTTCTAATAACTCTTCTAAAATATCAATATGTTCACCAAACTCTACATAGGCATCGCCCTCTACCAATGCTCCAAAGCTTACATGTTCATGGCTCAACTCTTCAAAAAATTTAAAAATGGCATCACTTTTAGTAAAAAATCTAACTAAATCACGATTAATTTTTAAAGCTCTAAACCCTTCAAATTCAGAAGCTTCTTTTAGTAGTAACATTCTATGTAAAGGGTCAACCATCGAACGTTCAGGCAGTAAAATAGCCCGTCGTTCAAAATCATCAATACGCATAAGCGAGGGCAAGAGGCTATTCTCTTCTTTTTGCAAGAGACGCTCATTACGAATGGCTCTTGATGTGGGATAAATATGTAAAGTTTTCATCTTGTTAGTATAGCAGATTTCAAAAATTTTAGTTTGCTTTATTTTACAGATAAAAACTCTATATATAAACAAAAATAAGTATTACTTAAGATAAAATAACATAAATTTACTAAGGGATAAAATCATGAAAATTGTCATACTATTCATTGCCCCTTAAATAAAGAGACAGAAAATCTGATTAATAGCTCTAACTTAACTCTTTTAAAAGATGGAACAGTGCTACTAAACCTTGGTCGTGGAGGAATTATTAACGAAGCTGATTTAGCAGAAGAGATGAATAGACGTAAACTCTACGTCGGACTAGATGTACTCTCTAGTGAACCAATAGAGAAAGAACATCCTCTTATGCATCTAAAAAATCCAAATCAATTACTAATTACCCCTCATATTGCATGGGCAAGTATTGAAGCAAGAAAAAGGCTCTTGGATGGAATTATTAAAAATATTGAAGATTTTTTAAGATAATAAAGCTTCTAAAAAGTATCTATTTCATCTAAAAAAACCGATTTTAATATAAAAAAATTTTCTTAAATTAAATTTAAACATGATATAATCATTCATGCTTTAAAATTAAATTTAACTTAAATTTTTTTTGTAATTAAAGTTTTAAATTAATTTTCATGTGCTATAATTTTCTTAACAGGATATATCTTTAACAAGAACTCCTCCTTTAAAAAAGAATTGAATATTTATATTCCTGTTGAGATGTTTTAGCCATTAGAATTAAACAATTTTACCCTTTTCTCCCTCCTTTAAATAAACTCAGCTAAAACATCTCTCTAAACTCTTTAAAAGAACAGCAAAACCAAAGCTATCACTAGATATTTTAAATCATTAAATCTCAATGGAGAAACGATGATAGATGTTTTAATTATTGGTTCAGGTGGAGCAGGATTAGCCTCTGCACTGACAGCAAAAGAGCGTGGTGCAAACGTTTTAGTAGTAGGAAAAAGCTACCCTACAGCGTCTCAAACCTCTATGGCACAAGGTGGAATGAACGCCTCTTTAGGAAACGTTACCCCCGATTCAATTCAATCACATATTGATGATACCATCAAGTCAGCCCATAAACTCTGTAACAACCAAATGGTTAAACAGCTCTGTGAAGATGCCCCAAACAGCATAGCGTGGCTAGAAAAACTGGGCGTACCATTTGATAGAACAGCTGAAGCAAAAATAGCACAACGACAGCTTGGTGGAGCTTCTAGCAAACGTGCCTGTTATGCACAAGACTATACAGGTTTAAAAATTTTACATACCCTTTATGATACTTGCCTAAAAGAGGGTATAGAGATGCTAGAAGAGTATTTTTTACTTAACCTCATCACAGAAGATAATATAATATTAGGTGCAATCTTTTTAGATATTGTAACAGGAGAGATAAAAGAGATACGAGCCAAAGCAACAATTATTGCAACAGGTGGCTATGCAGGGTTGTATAAAGGTTTCACTACCAACTCCGAAGGGGCAACAGGCGATGGAATAGCTTCGGTACTTCGAGCAGGTGGTAGTGTGAGTGATATGGAGTTTGTTCAGTTCCACCCAACAGCACTTAAAAACTCTGCAACTCTTATTAGTGAGAGTGCCAGAGGAGAAGGTGGTTATTTAGTTAATAGTAAGGGGGAACGTTTTGTAGATGAACTACTTCCAAGAGATGTGGTAGCAAGAGCCATTGCCTCACAAATTGCTACTAATGGAGAAGAGGTCTTTTTGGATATTCGACACTTAGGAGAAGAGAAACTACTGCACCTTATGCCCCAAGAGGTTCATCTCTGTAGACTCTATGAGAATGTAGACCCTATAAAAGAGCTTATTCCTA
>CAYPCV010000130.1:0-3891 GCA_964409295.1 uncultured Sulfurovum sp. | reverse complement strand
GCTTGAAGCATTGGGTGCAACGGGTATGGTAGCGTTAACAACCACGTTTAATGTGGCTCGAATGCTAGAGCGTGATGATTTTGAAAAACGTTATAAATCGGGGCAAAGCATCTCTATTTCAGAGTTTATTTATCCACTACTTCAAGGCTATGATTCAGTTGAGTTAAAATCAGATATTGAGATAGGTGGAACAGACCAAAAATTCAACCTACTTATGGGTAGACATCTTCAACGAACATACAATGCAGGAAAAGAGCAAGCTGTTCTTATGATGCCTATTTTAGAGGGTCTTGATGGGGTTCAAAAGATGAGTAAATCTCTAAATAACTACATTGGTATTACTGAAAAACCAAAAGATATTTATGGAAAAGTACTCTCTATTTCCGATGAATTAATGTGGCGTTATTATGAACTTTTAAGCGATAAAACATTAGAAGAGATAGCTCAAATTAGAGAAGATGTAGCAGATAGAACCCTACATCCAAAAATTGCAAAAGAAAACTTGGCTTTGGAGCTAACTACTAGATTTTATAATGAAGAGTCTGCTACTATGGCTAAGAGTGAATTTGATAACGTTTTTAAATCAAATAAACTACCTACTGATATACCAGAGTTTGAATTTGAATCAGATATTTGGATTTGTAAAGCACTGCAAGATGCTGGGCTAGAGCCATCAAGTTCACAGGC
The DNA here is from genome assembly GCA_964409295.1 of uncultured Sulfurovum sp. Classification (GTDB taxonomy): domain Bacteria; phylum Campylobacterota; class Campylobacteria; order Campylobacterales; family Sulfurovaceae; genus UBA1140. The sequence continues at coordinate 3,204 of CAYPCV010000130.1, read as the reverse complement.
ACGACGTGATATTAAGCAAGGTGCTGTACGGATAAATCAAGAGAAAATTTCAGATGAAAAGATGAATCTAAGCTCTGGAGAGTATATTTTACAAGTAGGAAAACGAAAATTTGCAAAAGTAAAGGTAAAGTAGTGGCATTTAAATCTTTTAAAATCGGAAAACACACTATAGAAAAACCCATCGTTCAAGGTGGTATGGGTGTTGGTATCTCATGGGACCAACTGGCAGGAACAGTAAGTAAAGAGGGGGGATTGGGTGTTATATCTTCTGTTGGTACAGGGGTTTATAATAACCGAGAATTCTCTAAAAGAACCGTTAAAAATAGACCACATACCGAGGCGAATTTTTACTCAAGAGATGCACTCTTTAAAATTTTTGAAAATGCACGAAAAATCTGTGGCGATAAGCCTTTGGCGTGTAATATTCTCTATGCACAGAGTGGTTATAACCAAACAGTTGTTGATGCTTGTGAAGCAGGTGCTGATATGATTATTACAGGGGCAGGTCTTCCTTTGACCATGCCAGAAGCTGCAAAAGATTACCCTGATGTTGCACTAATTCCTATTGTCTCAACAGCTAAGGCTCTTAGAATTTTATGTAGACGATGGAAAAAAACACATAACCGATTGCCTGATGCTGTTATTGTAGAAGGCCCTTTAAGTGGTGGACACCAAGGCTTTAAATATGATGATTGTTTTAAACCTGAGAATCAACTTGAAGTGATTTTACCTCCTGTCATAGAAGAGGCAAAAAATTGGGGTTCAATACCTGTTATCGCAGCAGGTGGTGTTTGGAACCATGATGATATTCAAAAAATGTTAGATTTGGGTGCTGACGCTGTACAAATGGGTACACGATTTATCGGTACAATCGAATGTGATGCAAGTCAAGTTATGAAAGAGATGGTAATTGAAGCAGGAGAAGAGGATATTAAACTCTTTAAATCTCCTGTTGGTTATCCTGCTCGTGGTGTAAAAAGTCAGCTTCATGCAGATATTGAAGCAGGAATAGCACCTAAAGTTGCATGTATTTCAAATTGTGTTGCACCCTGTAATCGTGGAGTAGAAGCAAAAATTGTTGGTTACTGTATTGCTGATAGATTAAGTGATGCATATGATGGAATCAAAGAGAGTGGACTCTTCTTTACAGGTGCTAATGGTTATAAACTCAATGAGATTATAAGCGTCAAAGAACTTATGGAGAAGTTAATGAATGGAGAAGACAATTTTTAAACAATTACTTTTAATACTATTTTTTATACATCTATCCTTTACCAATTCTCTTTTTGGAAATGATTTTGTAAAGAGTAAAATTCGTTTAGGAGAATTAAAACTATACTTTGAATCAAATATCGAGAAAGTTACCTACTTTAAGCTACCTCAATCGGATGGTTCAACAAAGTATGTTTACGATATTCATGGTGGGGTACTTTTACCAAATAGGGGGGTATCTCATCACACGTTTAGAACTATAGAATCCTTTCGTTTAGGACAAAATTCATCAAAAGTTTTACGTTTGGTTATTCTCTCTAAGCAAAAAGATTTAAACAAGCATCAATTTAGAGGAAATGTTTTAGCAATCCCTTTGATTTATGGTAAGCACTCTACTTTTGAAGAAACTGGAATCGAAAAAGTTCCTGTTAAGAGAACTATCTCTTCCACACATATTATTCAATCAACGCCACCTAGAGATAGAACACTTACGCATTTGAAGAATAGTCGTCATATTATCGTTATTGATGCAGGTCATGGTGGAAAAGATACAGGTGCTATCTGTTGTGGCGATAAGGAAGAGAAGAAAGTAGTACTTTCTGTAGCTTTAAACTTGAAAAAACGGTTGCAAAAAAAAGGCTATACTGTTTACATGACTCGTGACAATGATAGTTTTGTAAAGTTGCCTAAACGAACAGAGTTTGCCAATAAAAAAAGAGCTGATATTTTTATCTCTATTCATGCCAATGCAGCTCCAAATAAAAGCGTTCAAAATATTTTTAAAGGTATAGAAATTTATTATCTATCTCCTGCAAAAACAAATCGAGCTAAAGAGGCTGCTGAAAAAGAGAATGCTGTTATGTTTGAAGGTAAAGATTTCTATACCAAAAATGCTTATCTATCATTGATTAGCGAAACCAAGATAGTTGAATCACACAAGCTCGGGTTGGATGTAAGTTACAAGATGCTCTCTAATGTTCGTACCTCTTTTGGGCATGTAGAAAATGGAGGTGTAAAACCTGCCAACTTTTGGGTACTTGTAGGGGCTCAAATGCCTGCTATTCTAGTAGAAACAGGTTATATAACCCACCCAGAAGAGGGAGAGAATCTTATGAATAGTCGCTATAAAAATCTATTAGCTAAAGGTATTGCAGAGGGTATTGATAGGTATTTAGGGAATAAGTAAAAGAGTTAAAATCTTTTACTAAACCCTATACACCTACGCAGTTTTTTCATCAATATACGCTTGAATAAATGCCTTAATTTCTGAATAAACAAAAGAGTCTTTGTACTCTTTGATTTTGCCACCACTTGCATTTGGGTGTCCTCCACCATTTCCAATTTCAGATGCCATTTTTGAAACGTCTAGTTTATTGTTTGAACGTAACGAGAAGTTTCCACGGTAGTTGATGTCCATATAGAAATCAAAGTCGGGGTTTTCTACTAAGAAAGTATTTCCTAAGATAGAGGTATTTCCTAAGTTGTAGCCTAAAAGACCTTTCGCTCCACGGTATTCAATAATCAGGCGTTTTTTGTCCGTTGTAAGCAGTTTTGTAACGTATATGGCTACTAAGTTGTCTTTTGTATTGTCTTTCTCTTGTTGAAAAAAATCTTTTTTGAGTTGATGTAGATTGTTGTCTAGCTCAATATGAGCGTTTTCTTTTCCTAGATGATGTTTCATCGCATCAATAAGTGAAAGCTTTAAGGCTCTGTCTTCGCTAGGAAAAAGAGTTCTATTAATTTCTCTTGCTCCACTTATCATTCCTAAACCTACTTTTCCAAATTCAAATAGTTCATCTTCACTTACCCAAATGTCTATAGCATTAATAGCTTTGACGATTTGAGCATAATTGTTCTCTTTATCAAAGTTATGGTGGGTTTGTAACCAATTATATGTAATGAGTGTGGCACATTTTGTGGTGTCTAATTTATACCATATGTATTGTTGGGCTGTTTTTTCTCCAGAACCATGGTGGTCAAGTAGTTGAATTT
>CAYPCV010000129.1:0-6582 GCA_964409295.1 uncultured Sulfurovum sp. | reverse complement strand
CTACTATCTTTTGAATCTCTTTATTTGATTTACCATAGAGTCGACAGACAAACTTAACATTTGCTTTTCCACTCATATTTCCAACAAACCCTCCACTTAAACCTAATGGCCAAGAAAAACTTTTTTCTGATTTTATTGAACCACTATTAGGAAATTCTATCTGTCCAAGCATACGCATAATTGTAGACTTTCCTGTACCATTCCTACCTAGAATACCAATATTTTTATGAGAAGGTAATGTAATCGTAACATTTTTTAAAATATATTTTCTTCCTTCTTTTGTTTTAAAAAATTTACTTACATGTTTAAGTTCTATCATGCAGAAATAATCCTCTTCTCTAACTTAATATAAAACCATAAAGCAAGATACAAAAGAGATAATGTCCAAAGAGAAATATAACTATAAGATACAAAATGGTCATCTAAAGCATAAAAGAAAAAGCCATGTATTATTTCCATAAAATGAGTCAAAGGATTATAAAGAAGAATATCCTGAAACTCAAGAGGAAGTGACTCTAATGTATAAACAATAGCTGAACCAAACATTAATGCTGTCATAGAAAAACCTATAATTTTAGCAGTACTATCAAAAAAAACATTAAGTATAGCAAGAAATAATGCATAAGAAAAAGAAAAGACAAATAGAGCAAAAAAGCCAAATGCTACCATTGCAAAATTTTTAACTTCCATATCAAAGTTAAAATAGTAACCTATAGAAAAAAAAATAAGAATAATACATCCTGTAATAAAAAGTTCTATTAATGTTCGTGCAACAATCGTATCAATGGGCTTTACTTGCTTATAAATAAATAGAGCTTTATTTGCACGAAATGACCCCATTGACTTACTTACAATATTTTTAAACATATTAAATGCAATAAAATTCAATGCTAAAAAAACAGAAAAATCAAAATCTCCTCCTGTTTTACCAAAAATTAAAACCTTAATCAGAACAAATATGAGAATCTGAAAAAATGGTTCAAAAAACGTCCAAAACATCCCCATACGTCCAGAGGAAAAACGCATACTCAGTTCTCTTAAAAAAAGTGCATTCTGTACTGCTAAAAATATTTTAAATGAACTTCTTTTTGTCATAAATTATAAACTTTCCCTTTTTACTACTACTATTATATAGTATAAATCTTAATTTCATTAAAATAAATTAATTTACTAATCATAAGTCCAACACAAACCATAGCCTGTAATTAAACCTTTTTTCTTTAGTTTATTAAGCTTTTTTGTTACAAGATTCTCTTTTGCCACTAAAGAAAATTTGATTTTATAATTATAATTATTTTCAAAAACATAAGCTTTAGGCAAATATTTTTTTAATTTCTTCAAATACTTTTGAGCTTCTTTTTTTTTCAAAAAAGTACCTATTTCAATTGAAACTTTTTTCGTTTTTTTTCCAATAGAAGAGTAACTACTTGCAGTATATCCTATATTATAACTTGGCTGTAGAGGAGCTTTCCCTTTTATAGGAACAAAAGAGTTGGCAATAGAAGGAACAGAAATCACTCGATATTGTACCTTCGCTACACCTGCTTGTTTTGTTCCTAAAAATTCGGCAGCACCCATTGATAAATCTATCTCTCTGTCATTCCAAAAGGGTCCTCTATCATTAATCCTAACACTTAAAGATTTTCCATTTTTAGGATTTGTAATAAACAGTACTGTTCCTAAAGGATACGTTTTATGTGCAGCAGTATAACCATACATATCATAAATCTCTCCATTTGCTGTTTTACGCCCATGAAAATACTCTCCATACCACGAAGCCTTTACCTCTTTACTCTCTCCTACAGAGACTTTATGAGGGTAATATGTAACTCCTTTTACAGTATAGGGATACAACGAGGCTCGAATAATTCTATCTTCTTTAGAAAGCGACCACAAAGAAGAGGTCAATAAAAAAATAAAAAATAAAAGTCTTATCTTATACTCCATAACCATTAGGATTATTTGACTGCCATCTCCAAGAATCTTCACACATCTCATCAACACCACGTTTTGCTTCCCAATCTAATACCTCTTTAGCATAAGCAGGGTCAGCAAAACAAGTAGCAATATCTCCTGCTCGTCTTTTTACTATTTGATATGGAACTTTTTTTCCTGAAGCTTTTTCAAAAGCGTGTATCATCTCTAAAACGGAGTAGCCTGTTCCTGTTCCTAAATTAATGGTCATTGGTTCTGTGAAATTTTTAATTCTATCCAAAGCATTCAGATGCCCCTGTGCCAAATCAACCACATGAATATAATCACGAACCCCTGTGCCATCAACAGTATCGTAATCATCTCCAAATACAGAGAGAACTTCACGCTTTCCAACAGCCGTTTGAGCAATAAATGGCATTAAATTATTTGGAATGCCATTTGGGTCTTCGCCAATAGTTCCAGATGCATCAGCCCCAACAGGATTAAAGTAACGAAGCAGAACAACTCTCCACTCATTGTCAGAAACATAAACATCTCTTAATATCTCTTCTACCATTAGTTTTGAACGTCCATAAGGATTGGTAGCAGATAGTGGAAAGTTTTCTAAAATAGGTGTTGTAGCAGGGTCGCCATAAACCGTTGCAGAAGAAGAGAAAATAATAGATTTACAACCATTTTTAGCCATTATTTCACAAAGAACAGCTGTTCCATTTACATTGTTATCATAATATTTTAATGGTTGCTCGACTGATTCTCCCACAGCTTTTAGCCCTGCAAAATGGATAACAGCATCTATTTGATGTGCAGAGAAAACATTTTGTAAATCTTTTCGATTTCTAATATCTCCTTCAATAACCGTTATTGACTGATTTACAAGTTTTTCAACACGAGAAATGCTCTCTTTTGAAGCGTTACAAAAATTATCAAAAACTACTACATCATATCCTGCATCAATCAACAAAATCAAGGTATGAGAACCAATATATCCTGCTCCACCTGTTACTAAAATTTTCATCTTATCTCCTAACTGTCACTGTTAAAAATATCTCGTGTATAGACTCTATCTTCTACATCACGAATATCATCAGAAAGCCTATTGGCAACAATCACATCTGAAATCTTCTTAAATTCTTCTAAATCATCTAAAACCCTAGAGTTAAAAAACTCTTTTTCTTCATAAACAGGTTCATAGATAACAACTTCTATACCCTTTGCTTTAATACGTTTCATAATTCCTTGAATAGCAGAAGCTCTAAAGTTATCAGAACCACTTTTCATAACCAATCTGTAAATACCTACAATTTTTGGATTTCTAGCAATAATTGCATCAGCAATAAAATCTTTTCGTGTACTATTGGCATCAACAATTGCCCCTATTAATGAACTCGGAACATCTTTATAGTTGGCTCTTAACTGTTTGGTATCTTTTGGCAGACATTATCCACCATAACCAAAAGAAGGGTTGTTATAATGGCTTCCAATCCGAGGGTCAAGACCAACACCTTCAATAATTTGCCGACTGTTTAACCCATGTGTTTCAGCGTAAGAGTCCAACTCATTAAAATAGGCAACACGCATTGCCAAATAGGTATTAGAGAAAAGTTTAATCGCTTCTGCTTCCGTTGAATCCGTAAACAAAATATCTATATTCTCTTTAATCGCACCTTTAGCCAATAGATTGGCAAAAACCTCTGCCCTTTTAGAACGCTCTCCTACAATAATACGAGAAGGATACAAATTATCATAAAGGGCTTTTCCTTCTCTTAAAAACTCTGGAGAAAAAATAATATTTTCGGTCTGATACTTTATTTTCATCTCTTTTACAAAACCTACTGGAACAGTTGATTTTATAATCATGGTTAAATTAGGATTAAAACTCATTACATCTTGAATAATTAATTCAACCAAAGAGGTATCAAAATAGTTTGTAACCGTATCATAATCTGTTGGTGTTGCAATAATAACAAAACCAGCCCCTTCATATGCCTCATTTTTATCAAGTGTAGCTCTAAAATTTAATTTTTTATTTTTTAAATACTCTTCTATCTCTCTATCTTCGATAGGAGACTCTTTTCTATTTAACATTTCTACTTTTTCAGGAACAACATCCAATGCTACAACTTCATTATATTGTGCTAATAAAATTCCATTAGAAAGTCCTACATATCCTGTACCTGCAATTGCTATTTTCATATATTATATTCTCTCTTTTAATTAAGCTGTTTAATTATAACAAAAGCTATGTTAAAGACCTAAGTCATAAATCTGTACAACACCTATTAGTTTTTTATTTTCTACAACTAACAGAGAGTTCACTTTGGACTCTGTCATTAAAGATTGAGCAATTGTTAGTTTTTCTTTTCCCTCTATTGTTTTAGGGTTTTTAGACATTAAAGCAGAAGCAGTTAAAGTAAAAAATGTCTCTTGTGACTCTTCCATTGCACGGCGTATATCTCCATCGGTAATAACTCCTTGAATAATACTCTCTTCACTAACAACAACCAAGCCCAAACGTGCCTCTGAAATAACAGAAATAATTTTTTGAATAGAAGTATGCATAGAAACTATTGGTAAATTTTCTTTCTGCATGACATCTTGAACCCTAGTTAAGAGTCGTCGCCCTAAACTTCCCCCAGGGTGGAATTGTGCAAAATCTGTATCTTGAAAATTTCTTTTTTTCATTAAGGCAACAGCTAACGCATCACCCATTACCAAGGTAGCCGTGGTAGATGAAGTTGGTGCTAACTGTAAAGGACAAGCCTCTTTCTCAACTTTAATATTTAGATGATAATTGGAATTTTTAGCCAAAGTAGAACAAGGGTTACCACTCATTGCTATAACTTTATTTTCCTGTAATTTCAAAAAAGGTATCAGCTTTAAAATTTCATCGGTCTCTCCAGAGTTAGAGATAAGCAACAATATATCATCTTTCTCTATCATTCCTAAATCTCCATGATAAGCCTCTGCTGGGTGTAAAAAGAAACTAGGAGTACCCGTACTTGCTAAGGTAGCTGCTATTTTTTTCCCAATAATTCCTGATTTTCCCATTCCAGAGATAATTAATTTACCATTGGAATTGAAAATACTTATTACAGCTTCTTCAAAATCACTACTCAAATTTTTAGATAAATCTAAAATGGCTTTTGATTCTATTTCAAATACTTCTTGAGCTATCTTTTTTATACTCATTATCTATACCTTATGATTAAATTCAGGAACAATCTCTTTTAAAAGTTCCAGTTTATTCTTGGTTTTTAAATCTTCCAATTGATTTAACAGATGCACATAATCCACAGGTGGATTTTTAGAAACTAAAATAGAGTCATATTCTGTCTTCAAATCAGCATCATCTATTAGTAACTCTTCATAAAGCTTCTCTCCTTGACGCAGACCTGTAAACTCAATTTTAATATCTTCTCTACCCGAAAGTTCTATCATTTTTTTAGCTAAATCAACAATTTTAATAGGCTCTCCCATATCTAAAATAAATAACTCTCCACCTTTTGCAATGGAACCTGCTTGAAGCACTAATTGACATGCTTCTGGAATCATCATAAAATATCGCGTAATATCAGGATGGGTTACTGTAATGTTTTTACCCTGCTCTATTTGAGATTGAAACTTAGGAATTACCGAACCTGAACTCCCCAATACATTTCCAAAACGAACGGCGACTATCTCTGTTTTATTAGACGGTACAGCATGAGCATAAAGTTCACAAATACGCTTAGTTGTACCCATCACATTTGTCGGACGCACAGCCTTATCTGTTGAGATAAGTACAAATTTTTCTACTTCATATTTAACAGACAGGTCAATAACATTCTTTGTTCCAAAAATATTGTTCTCAACAGCAGAGTGAATATTTTCTTCACAAAGAGGTACATGCTTATACGCAGCAGCATGAATAACAACATCAGGTAAATATTGCCTAAATATTATCTCCAAAGAGTCTCTATCTTGAACACTTAACATTATAGAGATACTGTTTTCATCAGCTAACTCTTCTGATATTTGATACAAATTATATTCACTGTGGTCCAATAAAATAATCTGTTTTGCACCAAACTGTGCTACTTGTCGAGATAATTCTGAGCCAATACTTCCCCCTGCCCCTGTTATCAATATAACTTTACCTGCTATAAAATTAGCAATCGTTATCATATCTAAATCTTTAGGTTTTCTTGCCAATAAATCTTCTATAGATATATCTTTAAAAGAGGCTTTATCATCTTGAAACATCTGTGTGATTTTAATATCTTTGATACCTAATTTATGTAATAAAGTAAAAAGTTCATCAAGTTTTTGTTGTTCTAAAGGTTCCGTAATAATAACTGAAGAAATTTCATACTCATTAATTACATTTTCAATATTTTCTTGATTATAAACTTTTAAATTTGAAAAATAGGTACCAATAAGATTTTCTTTAGAAGAAAGTAGAGCTAAAGGTTGATAGGCAATATCTCCTCTAGTTGCACTTTTAATAACATCTATTGATTTCTCATTTACACCCACAATTAAAGTAGGTAAATAGATACTTTTTGAAGAGGACTCTAAATAGATACGTCGTGAAATACGTAAAAAACCAATAAAGAAGAGAGATAAAAAAAAGTCAATAAGAATAACAGAACGAGGAAAAGGTGTAAA
>CAYPCV010000128.1:0-10903 GCA_964409295.1 uncultured Sulfurovum sp. | reverse complement strand
TCTTTGGTTGTCAACTTCTCCCACCCCCAAAAACTAGTAGCTTCGATAGAATCGAATAATTCACGTTTAAATGTCTTATAAACCAAAGGTGTATCACAATGAATATTAGGCATAAAAAGCTCTATCTCAAATGGTTCATCCTCAAAAGGCTCAACAATCTCCCCAAATCCACTAACATTTGCTGACTCATAATCATAAACAAAAAATGGAATATCAGCCCCCACAGTAGAACCCATCTTAGCAAGGGTAGGGGTATCTATCTGTAAATCACAAACTTCATTAAACAGACGCATAAAAGCCCCTGCATCGCTACTCCCACCACCAAGCCCTGCACCTGATGGAATTTTTTTATCTACGACTACTTTATGATATCTAAAAAAGTCTGTTTCCACATTCATAGCTAAAAAAGATTTATAAATAGTATTGGACTCCACAGGAACATCTTCACACCCCTCAATAGTAAAAGTTTCACACTCTTGGGGTACAAAACTAATGGTATCATATAGATGAGGTACTTTTATAAAGCGTGAGAGTAGAGTGTGGTAACCATTTTTATGTCCTGTGATTTTTAGGAAGGTGTTTATTTTTGCGTGGGCTTTTTTGGTCATTGGTTTCCTTTTTATTTACTTTATACGTTCACTGGCTTTCTCATAAACATCCATCTTATCCCTTTTACCAATAGAAATTAGATAAATAACAATTTCATCTTCAATAATTTGATAGACTATTCTATAGCGTTTATGGTCAAAATACATTTTTTTACAACCACTTAAATCAAAATTATGTTTGTTTCCTAAATCAACACCGAGTTCAGGGCTTTTAAGTATCTTTTTTAGAGCTTTTGTAAAGAGAATTTGAATAGATTTATTAAGCTTTGTTAACTCTTTTTCAGCTTCAGGATGAAATTTAAAATCGTACATTTTTACTCATCCAGTGATAAATTTAATCTTTTTAAAACATCAGTACCATTAAGATACTCCTCTTTAGGTGTTTCTACTCTTTTACTTATTTTTTGATACATCTCTAACTCTTCAAGACGGTTCATCGCTATAACCATTCGTTCATATTCATCAACAGATAATATAATGGCATTGAGTTTATTATTTTTTAATATACCAATTTTTTCAAGAAGACCATCTTTTACTTTTGAGATGTACTCTCCAAACTGTTTTGATAGTTCTGTTGCTGATACAAGTTCATTTTGTCTATAGGCTACCATCTATTATCCTTTTTATTATAAGTGTAATTATACGGATAATTATATCATTTTTAACTGTTAAACTTCTCCACCCGATTCAACTTATACTTAACCTCTCCATCAACTATCTCAATAATCGAAAAGAACTTCTCTTGCTCTACCCAGTATGTACCATCTTCTTTGGTCTCAAAGTACTCTAAATAGAGCTTTTTCCCTAGCTCCATATACTCTTTGTCTCCTGTGTAGATATTTTTGGGAATTTTTAGATAGTTTAGGGGGTCAAGGGCTTTTTCGTTTTCAAAAGAGAATGCTCCTTCGTAATCTCGTCTTAGGCTTGAAAGGGTGGCATCAACACCTAGTTTATCAGCAACAATTGCACCCAATGAGCGAATGTATGTTCCTTCGGATACTACAGCTTCAAAGTGGATAAAAGGATGATTGTAATGTATCAAATGAATATCATAGATAGTAGAGGTAACCTCTTTTAGATTTACCTCTTCTCCTGCTCTTGCCAAATTATAAGCTCGTTTTCCATTAACCTTTTTTGCAGAGAACTTTGGTGGGTAGTATGTTAGTTCTCCTCTTAATGATTCTAATGCTTGATATACCTCATTAACGCTAAGTTCTGGAACAATTTTAACAGAATCTACATTTTCTATATCTAAACTTTGAGAGTTTGCACCTAGCCAAAGGGTAGCTGTGTATGCTTTGGGTGTTTTTTTGAGATATTGAAATAGCTTTGGGTATTGACCTGTTGCAACAATTAGGCAACCTGTGGCAAAGGGGTCTAGTGTGCCTGAAAAGCCTACTTTTTTGGTATTGTATTTTCTTTTAACATAACCCATATAGCCGTTGGATGAGCGAAAGATGGGTTTGTTTACTACGAATAGACGGTTCATAATTTCCTTATTTAGACGGTTTTGTTATTGCGATGTTTATTTTATACTGATTGAACGAATGAGCTTAAAATCTCTTTTTTACTGCTACCAAAATTGATTTTTAGTTTATATTCGTGTCCTGATTTTGTTGAACCTTGAACACGACCGATTCCAAATATTTTATGTTTTACTAAGTCGCCTTTTTTATATCTTGGGGCTTTGCTTCGTTGAAAGGCTGTGTCGTTAATTAGTCCTGCTTCTCCTAAAAAACGGCTTTTTTTAATAGATTTTCGTTGCCCTTTATAAAAACGGCTGTCGGTATAGCAAAGTGTTAGGTCAGATTTGGCTCGGGTAATGGCAACGTATCCTAGGCGACGCTCCTCTTCCATGTTGCATCCATCGCCCAAAAGAGGGAAAAACTCCTCTTCTAGTCCAATGACATATAGATGTTCAAACTCCAAACCTTTTGAGGCATGAATACTCATAATCGTTATGGCATTTTCATCAATTTGGTCTTGGTCACTCTGTAGCGATATTTCGTTTAAAAAAACATCCAGACTAAGATTTGGATTTTTTAAGATGGCTTCTCTAAAATATCCATTAAACTCATCAATATTAAGAACACGCTCTTGACCATCGACCATTGATGCGTAATAATTTTTTATTCCTATTAGCTCTTCAAAAAGTTCTAAAAAGTTATAGAGTGAGCTTTTTAGTTCTGTTCGTAGAGTATTAATGTTTTGTGTAAACTCTTTAAGAGAATTTGTTGCTCTTTTAGAGACAATTTTATTGAGTTCAGCTGTTTCACTTTTAGTAATTAATGTAAATATTGAACACTGTTTATTAAATGCCTCTTTTTTGAGTTTCTCTATTGATACTTTGCCAAGCCCTCTTTTGGGTTTGTTTACTACACGTTCCAAAGAAAAATCGTCATTTGGATTCGAGAGAAGTCTAAAGTAGGAGATAATATCTTTTATCTCTGCACGGTCATAGAAACGCATTCCACCAAGAAGTTTAAAGGGTAACCCTTCTCTAGTAAAACCCTCTTCTAATGAACGAGATAGGGCATTGATACGGTATAAAACAGCAATCTCATCCGATGGCACACCTTTGGCTAAAAGAACTTTTATCTCTCTTGCAATGCTTCGTGACTCTAAGGACTCATCAAGTGAATGAAAGAGCTTTACGCTTTGACCATCGCCCTTGAATGAAGAGAGTTTTTTCCCTATTCGTTGAGAGTTATGTTCTATTAGTTCATTTGCTGCTTTTAAAATTGGCGAAGTGGAACGGTAGTTTGTCTCTAGCTTTACTACTTTTGTATTTTTAAAATAGGTTGAAAACTCTAAAATATTACGAATGTTTGCCCCACGCCAACCATAGATACTTTGGTCATCGTCTCCCACTACACAGAGATTATTGTGTTCTGAAGCCAAAAGCTCTAAAAGTTTAAACTGTAGTTCGTTGGTATCTTGGTACTCATCAACCATAATATATTGATAACGGTTCGATGTTTCTCTTCGTAACTCATCATTTTCATTTAGAATTTTATAGGTTAACATTAACAAATCATCAAAATCTACTAAATTATTTTCGCTAATCTCTTTTTCATAATCTTTATAAATAGTAGCAATTTTTTTATAGTCAACAAGCTCTGCTTTTTTTACGATTTCATCGGCTGTTAATAATGTATTCTTATATTTTGAAATCTCTGAACCAACAAAGGCGATATTTAAATCTATCTTATGCTCTTTTGCAATACGTTTAAGAATTTTTTTTCTATCGTCAGAATCTATAATAACAAAATTATTGGCACGTCCTAGTTTTTCAATATGAAATTTTAAAAATAGAAGTCCAAATTTATGAAAAGTACAGAGTAGGGGCATGGAAGAAGTTTGTGTTTGAATAAGTGCCGAAGCTCTATGACGCATCTCTTCTGCTGCTTTGTTGGTAAAGGTAAGGGTTAAAGTATTTTGAGGGTCTATTCCTACTGTAGAGATAAGGTAGGCGAGTCTTGTGGTTAGGGTTTTTGTTTTACCTGAACCTGCCCCTGCCAAAATAAGAAGAGGACCATCAATATGTTGAACGGCTTCTTGTTGAGCTTCATTTAGAGCTTCTATTACTTCTTGCATGTCTATCACTTTTTTATATATATTATAACACTTTATTTATTAATAGTTAATACTTTCATGTTTTTAATAATCCTATATTATATTTAAATCAAAAAATATTCGTTTAACTTATGAATAACTTTAAATATAATCTGATATAATAAAATGAATGTAAATTATAAGGGTAGGTAATGTTAAAAGATTTTGTAAAAATGGAGACATTCTTAACAGTAGCACGTGAACGAAGTTTTTCTAAAGCGTCTGCTAAATTAGGTATTTCACAACCAGCAGTTACACAACAGATTAAATATATTGAGAATTATCTTGAAGCTAAGATTATTGATAGAAAGAAAAATGGTATACGTTTAACTCCTGAAGGAGAAGAGCTTTATAAAGTTATTACTCAATTAGAAAAAGCAATTTTAGTACTTGAAAAAGATGTTTTGAAAATTATTAAAAAAGAGATGACCTTTAGATTGGCAGCTTCGTATACGATTGGTTCTTATGTTATTCCTGGAGAGTGTCTAAACAGTATTGCAGAGAGTATTGGTAATGATGTTGTTTTGAATATAGACATGACAGAAAAAATTATTATGGGTCTAAAAGAGCGTAAGTTTGATGTTGGTTTAATAGAATCGCCACTTTTTGATGATACTTTAATCTATAGAGAGTGGTTTGATGATGAGTTGGTTATTTTTTCAAATACGCCTCTACCAAAAACGGTTAATACAGAAGAGTTGTATGAGTATAAGTGGGTCTGTCGTGAAGAGGGTTCTCATACTCGTAAACTAATTTCAGAGGTATTTGAAGAGTTGGGTGTTTCATGTAAAAGTTTTAATGTTCTATCTGAAGTCTCCAATACAACAGCTGCTTTACAAAGTGTCAAGCGTTCTAAAGTAGACCCAAACGAACCAACGGTATCGGTAATATCCAAACATGCTATTGCTGATGAAGTGGCCCGTGGAGAACTGTTTGAATCAAGAATTTATGGTTTTACAATGTCACGGAAATTTTATATTGTATATACCAAAGAGAATAAAAATAATGTATTTATTGATAATGTTGTAAACTATATTATTTCTGGAAAGTGTTAAGAGGATAAATCAATCTTGGGATTGATTTATCTTTTTTTTAAAAGCTTTGCATTCTCTGGATTATTTAAGAGAGCCGACATAGAGTCAATCTCTGTGGCTACTTCCTCTTCAACCTCTTCTACATGGGAAGCGATATTTATTAAAACAGGATACTCTCCTACAAAAAGTTGTTTGATTCCCAAAAGAGGAACTTGCACTAATGCTCCAAAGTTTTCGTTTCCAAAACCAGCCTCAAAGGATAAAAATTCATTGTCTAATGATGCTGACTCAAATGAGTAGTTGGCTAACATGAAAAGTGTTATTTCTGGCAAAGATTCTTGTATATCTGTAGGTAATTCAGGAGTAAAGTGAACCCTCTTGATTTCACAAGCAATGCCAAACTCTTCATTGTTATCAAACATATACTCAATGGTTTTTAAAATATGCTCTTGCATGAGTTCTCTAAACTCTTTTGTTACTAAGTTTTCAACTGACATTCTCTTTTCCCTTGTTTCGTCGGACATCTTCGTGTATGTTAACATTTTTTTGAATTTGGAATCCTATCATAGCATTCATTAAAGCAAAATGTGAAAAGTTTTGTAACTCTTCTTTTTTGATATTTTTTGTGGTTAAACGGCTATTATGGAGTAATTTCGCCCTCATTGTTCCTGCTAATAGAGGTATTTTTGGTGTTAACCACTCTTGACCATTGTAAAAAGCAATGTTTGCAATACTAGTATCAGTAAGAAATCCATCTTTTTCAATAATAATTTCACTGTTATAATGCTTTTTTAGACTATTTAATGCTTCTCTGTTATCATATTTATAGGCATACTCAATTTGGCTTTTTACAATAGTGAATTCGTTAAATATTTTAGGTGTATAGGGAATATACTCTACAGAATGAATATCATGTTTATAAGTAACACGACAACGATAGAGACCTGTTAGAGGTGGCGTAATAAAAGTCTCTAAATTTAAGAGAGCTTTTGCATTAAAAAGTTCCGTTCTACTTCTATTACATCGTTGGTTATGCCACTCAATATTCTCTATTTGACCATTTTCTATTTTAATTGTTTCAAACAGTAAAGAGTTCATGAAATTGTTTAGTCGTCAAAGAGTTCTGTTGAAAGATAACGCTCTGCTGTGTCACATAAAATGGTTACAAATACTTTACCTCTGTTTTCATGTCGAGAGGCTATTTCAAATGTTGCACAAACGTTTGCACCAGAGGAAATTCCTACTAGTAAGCCTTCTGTTTTGGCAAGCTCTTTAGCTCTTTTAAATGCTTGTTCATCTGAAATTTGAATCACTTCATCATAAATATCTCTATTTAAAATTGTTGGTACAAATCCTGCACCAATACCTTGAATTTTATGAGGCCCACCAACTCCACCAGAGAGTACAGGCGAGGTAGCAGGCTCTACAGCAACAGCTTTTAGATGAGGAATGGCTTCTTTTAATGCTTCGGATGTGCCTGTTAATGTACCACCTGTTCCTACAGAAGCGACGAAATAGTCAATATTATAGTTAGTATCTTTTAAAATCTCCACGGCTGTTGTCTCTTTATGGATAGCAGGGTTGTTGGGATTGTTAAACTGTTGCAATACAAAACCATTTCTCTCTATGGCTAAGGTTTCTGCTCTGCTTATTGCACCAGACATTCCTTCTGATGCAGGGGTAAGTACAATCTCTGCACCCAAGTGTGTTAAGAGTTTTCGTCGTTCAATACTCATTGACTCTGGCATTGTCAAGATAAGTTTGAGAGATTTCGATGCACAAACAGCAGCTAGTCCTACACCTGTATTTCCTGATGTCGGTTCAATAATGGTAGAGTCTTGATTAATAAGTCCTGCTTCTAAGGCTCTGTTTACCATATTCATTGCAATTCTATCTTTGACCGATGATGTGGGATTCATAAACTCACACTTTGCCAAAATAGTAGCTCCTGAAAGTTCCGAGAGCCTATTTAATCTTACTAACGGTGTATTGCCTATTAAATCTTCGATACTGTTTGCTATCATCGCTTTCTCCTTATTTTTCACTCAACTCTTTAAACTCATATTGCTCTTCATCATAGTACTCAATTTTCCCATTTTTTAAATCATAGTGCCAACCGTGTAAAAAGAGAGAACCTTCTTCTACACGTCTCTTGACAGCAGGATAGGTCAATAGATTTTCAAGTTGAAAGATAACCGATACTCTTTCGGTATAGCGTAAAATCTCTTCTTCTGGTTTTCCTCTCATTGAGAGTAGAGCAGAACGTTTTGCACTCTCTCCAAGTTCTAACCATTTAATAGTATGGAGATTTTCATCTGAGGGTTTAATATCTTTGTATAGAGCAGCGATTGCCCCACACTCGGAATGCCCACAAACAATAACGTCGGTTACTTCCAATACAGAGACAGCATACTCTATAGCTGAAGCTGTTGCATGATAATCTTGGCTCGGGTTAAAAGGGGCAACAAAGTTACCAATGTTTCGTGCAATAAACAAATCGCCTGGTTTAGAGTTAGTAATAAGAGCAGGCATTACACGAGAATCACTACACCCAATAAAGAGAGCCTTTGGGTCTTGACCCTCTTCTACTAAATGTTTAAATCGTTCTTTATTATTTTTAAATTTAACCGATTGAAAGTCACTGTGACCCTCTATAAGTGTTTTCATATTATTTATAATCATCTATTTAACTTTCAACATTTGTAATACTATAAGCCAAGGTCTCCCCAGCATACATGGGAACAACTGTACCATATTTGTTTGGAACAATAAAGGGCTTCTTCTCCAAGAGAACTGTTTTCTTTGGAACGTTAATATTTTTATAGATTTTTTGTGCATTATTCGAAACAAAATCTTGTAATTTTTCTACTGTTGAGTGTTCCATAAAGAGTTCAGTTAACACTTGTAGTGCAATTGGAGCAGTAAAGACACCTGCTGCACAACCACAAGACTCTTTTGCATGTTGTGGGTGTGGTGCAGAGTCTGACCCAAACATCACTTTTGGATGCCCTGCCAAGGCTACTTTTCTAAGTGCTTCTCTATCTTCTGGGCGTTTTGCAATAGGTTTACAAAAGAGATGAGGTTGCAACATTCCACCTGCAACATCATCAAGTGTAATAAGTAAGTGATGCAGTGTAATCGTTGCGTATAAATTTTCAAATTTATCCAATGCTTCTACGCTCTCTTTGGTGGTAATATGCTCCATTATAATGGTCAGTTTAGGAAAGTTGCTTGCCAACATCTCATAGATAGAGACAAATTCAGCCTCTCTGTCCATAACAAAACCATTGGTCTCTCCATGCACACATAGAGGAATATCAAGTTCACTCATTGCATTAAGCGTAGGTGCTAGCTCTTCAACTGAAAAACCATCTACTCCCCCTTCTGAATTGGTTGTAATTCCTGCTGGATAGAGTTTAATCGCAGTGAGTTCATCTTTTACAGATTCTAAAAAATCTTTGGTATACGTTGGTTTAAAAAAAAGTGTCATATAAGGAGTAAATGTATCGGATTTACAGGCTTGAAGAATACGTTTTTTATAGGCTAAAAGTTCCTCTTTTGTGCTAACAGGTGGTACTAAATTTGGCATGATGATTGCACCTGCAAAAGTATGAGAACTTAGTGGTGCTACAGTGTTAAGCATCTCTGCATCTCTTAGGTGCAGATGCATGTCTAATGGTGCATTAATAGTGATTGCCATGGTCTTATTTCCTTGCTGTTTTAGTTCGTGAAGCATTTTGCCACAACTATGATTAATAGATGATTGAAATAGATAGAAAATTTTGATAGCTATCAAGATATTTTGCTCTAAAAATAGTATAATAAAATTTGTTTAAAACAAATAAGAAACGATAGAAGGAAGATTGGATGAAAAAATTACTGATACTGTCATTATTAACGGGCTTGGTTTTAGCTCAAAGCCCTAAAAAAGATAATTATTTAGTAGGAATAACAACAAAGTTATCGCATATTATTACAAATGATTCTGGACAAAAAGTAAAGATTGAACGAATTCAAGATGTTGGTAATGTCTTGACTGATGATTTTACAAAAACGTCACGACAGTGTCCTCCATTTTGTATACAACCTACAAAAATTGACAAAGATATTGAGAACATTGGGGAGTTGGAGCTTATTAAGTTTATTAATACAAAAATTGCTTCGCATACAGGTATTTTAATTGATACACGGCTAAAAAGTTGGTTTGAGTTAGAGACCATCCCTTCTGCTATTAATCTTCCTTTTTCGGTTGTCGAGGGTGCAAGTAAAAAAAAGATAGGAATGATTTTTAGAATTTTAGGAATGAAGATTAAAAAGGATGGCTCTTGGGACTTTTCAAAGGTAAAAGATTTAGCAATTTTTGACAATGGTGTTTGGTGTGCTCAAGCCACCCATTTTGTTCCAAGTCTACTAAAATATGGCTATCCTGCAAATAAAATACACTACTACCGAGAGGGTCTTCAGGGTTGGAAACTCGTTGGATTAACTACTTTAGTACATAAAGAGATAGTGAAGAAATAATTTTGTCTATGAGGTTATTAATACGCATCATAATCCTTAATCACATAAAATAAATTCTCTTTTTTAGGGAAGAACCAATATTTAATGGCTCTTTGCTTTTGGCATAAGTTCATTAGTTTAGGTGGAGTATAGGTTATAACTGGGTAGTCAACTCCTCCTACAAAAAGCTGATTGCAACGTAAAATCCTAAGACCACTTTGAAGAAGGGCTTTGTCGGCTCGGTTGAGTTCAAAGTGCCATTTGGCATACTCTGAACAAGTTGGGTAGTAACGGCATGAAGCAGGTAGTAGACGAGAGATGTACTGATAGGCAGAGAGTGGGGCTAGATAGAATTTTTTATACTTATTCATAAATTACCTTTCCTTGATGAACAACATAAGCTTTTGACATATTTGTTGAATGATAAATAGTTGTTCCATATTTTTTGCTGTAGTATTGTAGAAGTATCTTTTGTTGAGTGGGTTCTATAGAGGGGACAAGCCAACCATTATTTGAGAGAACTATCATGTTTTTTGGTTCTCCTTCATAGAGCTTTTCGGATGTTGCCTCAAAACAGATAGCATTTCTATATTTTATGTTTTGAATTGTGTAGTCTGTGAAGTGTTCAGCTCCTACATAATCTGGTGCTCCATCAAAAAAGAGTCTGTTTATCCATTTCCCCATCCATTTTGGCAGAGGATTTTGCTCGCCAAAAGGGACAAGTACTACTTTATTTGCTAAGGTGTACTCTCCATTTTTAAAAATATAGGCAGAATTTTTTGGAAGAGTATCATCGTTATAGAGACCACCTGTAACAATAGTAATGTGTTTAGAGTAGTTTTTTAAAGCCGTCATAAGGTTCTCTTCTTTATTAAGATAGAGAGCAAATACAGATTCAGGAAAAACAACAATCTCTTTTTTCTCTTGAATAGCATCTTGAATTTTTCTAAAAATTTTATCAATATGATGTTGTTTAAACTCTGGAATCCATTTCTCTTCAACAGTTGTAAATGTACTGATAAGTTTAATCTGGCTGTTTAGGGCAGACTCTGTTTGAAAGTGCAAGGCATAAGGGTATGCTCCTAAAATTAAGGTTAAGAAAAGGACTCTTTTTTTGTAAAGAGCCAAAGCAAACGAGAGAAGAAC
>CAYPCV010000127.1:0-4752 GCA_964409295.1 uncultured Sulfurovum sp. | reverse complement strand
ATAATTGTGAAAGGATGTAGATGAAGAGAGTTACTTTAAGAGAATACTCAAAGTTACATAAGTTAAGCTATTTTAATGTTATGAAAATGGTTAAGGGTGGCGATGTAAAAAGTGAGATTGTTAATGAAAATGGAAAAGATGTGGCTTATATTTTAATAGATGAGCTTATAGAAAAAAGAGTGAGTGAAGCCATTATTGAAACTTCAGCTCAAAAATTATCGTTAAAAGATGAAAATACGTTACTAAAAAAAGAGATAGAACGATTAAAGCTAGAGCTTGAAAAATGCAACAAACGAACAGTTTTGGCATAAATTATTTAGACCAAAACCTTTGCCAGTTTTTGATACTCTTGGCATTCGTTTATTAAATCTTCATGTTGCCCACGACAGATAATTTTCCCTTCTTTGAATACCAAAATAGCATCAGAATTTTCTATGGTACTTAAACGATGTGCTACCGTAATGGTAATCATATTTGCTTTTAGCTCTTCAAGGGCTTTTTGAATAAGGGCTTCGCTTTTATTGTCTAGTGCCGAGGTAGCTTCATCTAGTATTAGAACATCGGGTTCTTTATAGATGGCTCTTGCCAAGGCAATTCTTTGGCGTTGACCTCCTGAGAGATTGTTCCCATTTTCACTTAGCATGGTATGGATTCCGTCTTTTAATTGCTCTATAAACTCTAAGGCATAGGCTTTTTTAAGTGCGTTTATGACTTTTTTCTCATCAAACTCTTGACCATACGCGATATTTTGAGCAATGGTATCGTTGAAAATATAGATGCGTTGGGTTACATATGCCACTCTTTGGTGTAATGAACTAAGGGTTAACTCTTTTATATTATACTTCTCATTAATAATTATATCCCCTTCACTTGGGTCATAAAAACGTACCAAAAGATTTACTAGTGAGCTTTTACCTGCACCACTATCTCCTACCAAGGCAATGCTTTCTCCTCGGTCAACCCCTGCCGATACGCTATTGAGTGCTATTTTATCTCCATAGTTCAAAGAGGTATTCAATATAGAAATATGGTTAATTTGTTCTCTTATCTCCATATCTCCCGATATAATAGTTGGCTTTTGATTTAGAAGTTCAAACATACGCTCATTTGCAACAATAGCATCTTGGGCTTGGTTATATAGCTTGGATATTTTTTTAATCGGAGTATATAGCATAAACAGAGCTGTAGCAAAAGCAAAGAATGCCCCAACGGTCATACGCCCTTCAATTACTTCTGTTCCACCAATATAGATAACTAGACCAATGGCAACAGAGCCTAATATCTCCATAATAGGAGAGGTTAAGGCATTGACTTTAACCTGTTTGAGCAGATATTTAAAAACATTTTGGTTCTCTTTTTCAAATTTTTGGGCTTCAAGTTTTTGAGTTGAGTTAGCTTTGATTACTTCAATATTTGAAAATATCTCTCCTAAACGGCTTGTCATGTCCGAAGTACTCTCTTGTGAAAGTTTGGAGTATTTTTTCATTTTTTTAGCTAAAAGGCTAAGAGGATAAATTGCCAAAGGCATGATAATTAAAAAGTAAAAAGCAAGTTTAGGCGATTCATAAATAACATAACCAGTTAGTGCGATAATGGTTAAAGACTCTCTAAGAAAATTTGGAATCATGTTTGTAACAACATTTTGAATACGAGTAATATCATTGGTCACACGAGAGAGAATTTCTCCTGTATGCATAGTCTGAAAAAACTGCATATCTTGGTATGTTAAGTGACTAACCAAACTGTTACGCAGTTTTCGAACCACATCAAGACCAATATAGGACATATAATAGGTCTGAATATACTGTCCAACTCCTTTTAGAGTAAAAACAGCAATCAGTAAAAATGGAATAATTCCAAGCATCGTAGCATCTTTGGCTACAAAGACATCATCAAGTACAGGTTTAATTATCTGTGCTGTTCCTGCTGTTCCAATAGCAACAGCCAACATTCCAATAATGGCAAAAATAAATTGCCGTTTGTACCCCATAAGATAGGGTAGGTATTGTTTAAATAGATTCTTCATTTTTCTCTTTACATGAACTAGTTATATGTTTTGTTGTTATTTTAGCATTAAAAACGTGTTTATCCAATAGTCTCTACATCTTCAGCGATTCTTTCTATAATTTAACATTGCATTTTGAGTTCTATCTGCTCTTTGTTCTCTACCTTAATCAATAAAAATAAAATATAAGTTAACCTGCAATCAATATAGTTTAATTTATAATAGTTAAAAAGAATAAGATAGGGAAAAAAGTGGAAAAATCAGAAGTGTTGACAAGCATTAGAGCCGCAAGGCGAGCTCATATTATATGGGTAGATAGTGCTAAAGCCTTGGTAAATGGGCTAGACGTAAAAAAAGAGCAGATTCCTATAGCTGTAACGGAGTGTGATTTTGGAAAATGGTTTTATTGTGATGGACAGATACTTCTCTCTCTTTTTACAGAGCATGCTGTAAAAAAATTGGATAACAAGCATAAAGAGTTACATGATACCTATATGAAAATATTTAAAATTTATTTTTCTATACAAAAACGTTCACTTTGGGCAAAAATTTTAAAGAGAAAAAAGAAAATTACAGCAAATGATGAGTATAACGCTTTGGTCTATTTAGCTGATTTGGAAAAAACTTCTGATGAGTTAATCTCTTACTTAAATATTATAGAAAAAAAGTTAAATACGATTAGTGAGGAAACATTTAGAACTCTTCATTAGAAAAAATCTTTAATATAAAACATTATATATAACAAAATTTCATACTTTTAATTTAGATTCTTTGTGATAAAATATATCATTATTTTTTTAAAGGATGTCCGTGAATTCTCTGCTTGATATTATTGATAGATTATCCCTAACATTATTGGAGACATTAAAACGGTTTCCTTTAGCTAGTCTTTCTGCTTTTTTAGCCTCTTTGATTTCAATGCTTCTTATTGAAATAGAGTACAGTCAAACAAATGAGATTGCACTGTTAGCGAATAAAGTAGCTTTTGTTTTAAGTTTAGGAATTTTTCTTTTTCCTGTGCTTCATCTCTTAAACCGTTCTATATTTTTCAAGATTTTAGGTATAGGTATATTATGTGTCTATTTTTACTTT
Source organism: uncultured Sulfurovum sp. (assembly GCA_964409295.1). Taxonomy (GTDB): domain Bacteria; phylum Campylobacterota; class Campylobacteria; order Campylobacterales; family Sulfurovaceae; genus UBA1140. Next base: position 1,655 of record CAYPCV010000127.1, on the reverse strand, counting down.
TTACCTTTAGAGATAGGAGCTTTAGATATTCTACGGCATCTATTGCTTCTATTTGCACTATCTTTTATGTTTTTTTGGGCTCCTTTTTTAAATACAAACATCTCCAATAAAAATATATGGGAGTGGACAATGAAGATTTTAATTATTCTTCTTGTAACGATTATTTTGACATTGACTTTGTATGGAGTCTTTTATCTGTTTATGTTTTCCCTAAAGGAACTGTTTGAAATAGAAGTGTTAGAGAAGCGTTATCTACAGTTTATTATTTTAGTTTTAGGTGTTTTTTCTGTTAATTTCTTCTTGTCTCAAATGCCAAAATATATCTGTCTTTTGCAGTTAAAAAAATATACAAGAGTAGGAGAGGTCTTTACAAAATATATTTTGACTCCTATAACGATGCTCTATATGTTAGTACTTTTTGCCTATATTTTTAAAATTTTTATTTTCCAACTTTGGGGAACTGTTACTATCGACTGGATGATTATTGGGTTTACTTTTTTTGCTATTGCTACTTATATGTTTTGGACACCACTTGTCGTAGTATTAAATACTAGATTTAGAAAACTTATATGGGGTTCTCTTTTAATCCTTAGTATTATTTTATCACTCTCTATTTGGGTAAGATTTTCACAAGGGACAAGTTTTGAAGTTCTCTATTTGATTTCACTTTTTGATGCATGGCTTGGATTAATCTCTTTGTATTTTTTACTCTTTAAAAATGCAAGTTACAAGTGGTTATTTTTCTCAATAAGTCTTTTAATAGGTGTATCACAGTCAGAGTATGTTATTGACTTGCTTTTCTCTTTGAGGGTTTATTTGTAAGGAAATGAAACGAGCCTCATCTCCTTAGTCACATTCCCAAAAAATAACGCCCCTCTATATCATAACGGATAGAGGAAAGGTTAGTAACTTTATTGATTCACAGCTACTTTATAAGTAGGGTCATCCTCTTCATATGTACAGAATGGGCCTGCTGTTGTTAAGACTTTTTTACAGTCATTTGATAGGTGTCTAAGTGTTAACTTTTTACCTGCTTTTTTATACTTTTCAGTTATTGCATCAATCGCTTCTGCTCCTGAACTGTCCATGACTCTTGCATCTTTAAAGTCAATAATAACCTCATCAGGGTCTTCATCAATATTAAACTGCTCTGCAAAAGAGGTAACCGAAGCAAAGAATAGTGGGCCTTCGAGTTTATAGACTCTTGTATTCTCATCATCTTGCTCAATTCTTGAGTGAATCTTTGCATGTTCCCAAGCAAATACTAAAGCAGAGATAATAATACCTGCAATAACAGCAATGGCTAAATCTGCAAATACTGTAATTATTGTTACTGTTAAAAGTACAAAGGCATCAGATTTTTGCATGTGTTTGATTCTTCTTAAACTTGAAAACTCAAATGTACCAATACTAACCATAAACATAATACCAATAAGCACAGCCACAGGAACAGCAGAGATAACAGGGAAGAAGCTTACAACCAATATAAGAAGCAGAACCGAAGCGACAAAAGATGAGAGACGACCAAGACCACCTGAAGAGTAGTTAATAATACTCTGACCAATCATCGCACACCCTGCCATACCACCAAAGCTTCCTGAACATACATTACCAATTCCTTGTGCAACACACTCACGGTTTCCTGAACCTTTTGT
>CAYPCV010000126.1:0-4001 GCA_964409295.1 uncultured Sulfurovum sp. | reverse complement strand
TATTATTAAAATGATCGTAACAAATAAAGCTCCAGATTTTACAGCAACAGCAGTTCTAGCAGATGGTCAAATCGTTGAAGATTTTAACTTGATGGATAACTTAGGAGAAAAAGGTGCCGTTCTTTTTTTCTATCCATTAGATTTTACATTTGTATGTCCTTCAGAAATTATTGCATTCTCAAAAAGAGCTGTAGATTTTAGAGAGAGAGGCGTAAATATTATTGGTGTATCAGTAGACAGTCAATTTTCACACTTTGCATGGAGAGAAACACCAGTAAATCAAGGTGGTATTGGTAGAGTTGATATGCCTCTAGTAGCAGACATTACAAAACAAATTGCTAGAGACTATGATGTTCTTCTTGACGATGCAGTAGCTTTAAGAGGTTCATTCCTTATTGATGCTGATGGTACAGTAAGACATGCTGTAGTTAATGACCTTCCATTAGGAAGAAATATTGATGAGATGCTTAGAATGGTAGATACAATGCTATTTACAAATGAGCATGGAGAAGTTTGTCCTGCTGGTTGGGTAAAAGGCGATGAAGGTATGACTGCGACAACTGAAGGTGTTGCAAACTATCTTGATAAACACGCTGACGAACTATAGTCATCGTAAGGGTAGACATTTATGTCTATCCACCTATATTTAAAATATATATTTAAGTATTATTCATTATAATATTTATATAACTATTTTATAATACATCAATATCAAGACTAAGGCAAAATCATGACAAACTACATAACACTATTAAAAGAGAATGATTTAAAAGCCACTATACAACGGACTTCTATCTTAAAATCCATCGACCATGCAGGACACATCAATATAGATGAAATTTACGAAGATGTCCAAGAACTATACCCTACTCTTTCACTAGCAACTATTTATAAAAATATTATTTTAATGCAAGCAAATAATGTAATTGTAGAAGTTCCCATGAATGGCGAAAAATCAAAATATGAACTTAAAAAAGAGGAGCATATACACCTTATTTGTCAAAAGTGTGGAAATATTCAAGATAGAGAAATTACAAAAAGAACAGAAGAGGCTCTTTTTATAGAAAATTTTCAGCTAAACCATTCTCAAATAAATCTTTATGGAGTCTGTAACTCTTGCCAACAGAAATAAAAGAGAATGCTCTTTTTATAGCAGATGCTCACTACCCCAACCACGGAGATGATTTCTTAATCATATTAAAAGCATTAGAAAAGAAGAGTATAGAGACTCCTCAACTATTTTTAATGGGCGATATTTTTGATTTACTCTTTGGACACAACGAGTATATAAAAACCTTTTCTAAAGAGGGAATAGAGCTACTTCAAAAACTTTCTAAAAAAATAGAGATTTTTTATATAGAAGGAAATCATGATTTTTGCTTGCAAGAGATATTTCCTAATATAAAAATATATAAAAGAGAAGAGCAACCTGCTAAATTTAGACTTAATAATCAAAATATTTATTTAAGTCATGGCGATAAATACAAGACAGGAGTATTATACAGTATCTACTCTAAACTATTAAGAAACAAAAAAACACTCACTCTACTAAAACCTTTTGAAAAACCGATAATAAATCATAGAATGAAAAAGCTAAAGCGTAAAATAATTTGTGGAGATTTTAAAGGCTATCAAAAACGATTTGACAAAATCATCTCTAAATACCATAAAAACTCTATTATTATTGAAGGACATTTTCATCAAGCACGTATCTATAAAAATTATATTTCTCTCCCCTCCTTGGCATGTCAAGGAGAGGTAGGAATTATAAAAAATTCAACATTAGTATTTATAAGAATTTAAATCATGTTTCTGATTTATTACAATCTATTTGAACAATACGTGGACTTTGCATATCTAATCTTGCACACGTCAACTTTTTACCCCAAAGACAACCCGTATCCAATCCCAAAACATTGCCATCAAAATAATAGTCTAAATTTGTATCGTTAACCAAGGTTGACCAATGACCAAAAACAATTTTTAGAGGAATAGGTTTTCGTGCAGGACAATCAAACCAAGGGCGTAAACCCTTATTCAAGCGTTTCATATGCGTGGGCGAACCTTTTTGTTTAAAATCTAACTGTCCATCATCTTTACAGAAACGCATTGAAACAAAAGAGCTTAAAATATACTTTTCGATATCCAAGGAACTAGCTTTTGCATTAAATTTAGTAGAACTGCTTTTAAACATATGTTTTAACCATGCTTTATAATTTCGTCCTTGAAGTTTTTTCTCTATACGCTTTGCATGACGAATCGCCATACCCAAATCAAACTGAGGAGAGATACCTGCATGAGCCATCACATACCCCAACTTGTAATTAATATGTAAAAAAGGCTGATTACGAAGCCAATCAATCAGCTCTTTAACATTAGGTGCATCTAAAATAGGCTGAATTGTCTTATTTGGTTTTTTGATACCTGCATAGCTAGCAATCAGTGCTATGTCATGATTCCCTAATATTATCTTAACCGAATCTTTAATAGAGTAGAGATAATTCAAGGTCTCTAACGATTTATCTCCACGATTAACCAAGTCTCCTGCTACCCAAAGCTCATCTACTTCAGGATTAAACTCTATCTTTTTAAGCATCTTTTGAAAGTTATCAAAACATCCTTGAATATCCCCTATAGCCCAAACTGCCATTACATCTCCAATAACTCTCTATATTTTTTTAATTTTTCTGTAAAGCTCATCTTGGCATATGCCGAAGATGGCGAAGGTAGATAAACTGTCTCTATCTCTAAGTAATCAAAATGCATTTTAAACAGTCGTTCTGCTAAACGCCCTGTAAATGCTATCTTTTCTATGCTTGGATGCTCTTCTAAAAACTCGGCTAAATTATTAACCTCTATATCCTCTAACGAACTGTCCAAAGAGTTGTCACGCGTACAATTTTTGACCATGTCCCAAAGAGCTATTTTTGAAACTTTCAATAACCATATCTTTTGGTCACGATTATTAATAGGATAACTACTAAAATCTGATAGAAGTTTCCAAAACTGATTGCGTGGATGTGCATAATAAAAAGAGTTCTCAAAAGAGTCTACACTTGGGAAAGAGCCTAAAATTAATATTTTAGAGTCTTTAAAAACTAAAGGTTGAAACGGGTGTTCTAATATTTTATTACTCATTAAACTGAATTGGTCCCTCTCCACTACCATTTAACAGCTGACGCACATAAGGGTTACTTGTATTTTTAAACGTCTCATTATTTGCCCACTCAATAATCTCTCCCTCAAAGAGAAAAGCCAAATAGTCTGCCGATTTAAAACTCTCTTTCATATCATGAGTAATCAGAACAGAGGTAACCCCCAACTCTTTTTGAAGTTTTAAAATAAGTTGTGTAATTAAATCACTCGTAATCGGGTCAAGACCACTTGTTGGCTCATCGTACAATATAATTTTAGGCTTCATAATAATGGCTCGTGCCAATCCTGCCCGTTTTCGCATACCACCACTCAACTCATTAGGAAAAAGCTTTGCCACACGTTGGGCATCAAGCCCTGTCATATTAAGCATCTTCATTACACGCTTCTCTATCTCATCTTTAGAGAGTTTAAAGTGTTCTCGCAAAGGAAATGCCACATTATCAAAGATATTCATACTATCAAACATCGCCCCATCTTGAAAAAGATAGCCAATATTCTTACGAACCCCTCTTAACTCCTCTTCTGAACAGGAAGATACATTAACTCCACCCACATAAATATCGCCAGATGTTGGTTTCATAAGCCCCACTATATGTTTAATAATAGTCGATTTCCCCCCACCAGAAAGCCCCAAAATAACGGTGGTTGAGCCTTTTGGAAAGATAAGATTTACATCTTTTAATACCTCTTTTGTTCCAAATACTTTCTGTAGATGTTTTATCTCTATCAGTGGGTTCTCTTCATCAAATGTTGGTCGCATTATCGAAGAGCCTTTTTAAGATTTAAAATTAAGAGAGCCAAGCTTGAAAAAGCAAATATTTTAAAGTTTATCTCACTCCCTTTAT
>CAYPCV010000125.1:0-10200 GCA_964409295.1 uncultured Sulfurovum sp. | reverse complement strand
TAGTAGCTCAGCTTCAAATCTTGGACGTTCACAGCTTTTTTGTAGTTGTTTTGTTGCGTTGGTTAGGGCTTGTTTTATTGTCATTTTTTTAATACCATCTCTCTATGATAGGCTAAATATTTTAATCTCTTATTATTTATAAAAATATCATATAAATAGTATTTAGAAACTTCTTCTATTACCTCTTGATGTAATTGATTAGAATAGATAATAGTTCCCTTATCATCAAAAGAGATATAACCTTGGTCAAACAGAATATCCATATTTCTACTTAGTAAAAGACCATTATTGTGGTCATAAGCTTCATTATCATCTGAAGCGATAAAAGGTTTTATATGACTTGCTACCAATGAAGGATAAGGTAAATTTTCTACCATACATTTTACATGTCCTAACTGCTCTTCAGACTCCTCTTTAAGTTGATTTTTATAAAGTCTATGCAGATAACCATCTCTTTTTTTACTCTCTTGTTTTAAATCTTCTCCAAAAATAACTTTGGCATCATCTTCAAAATATAATTTATTATCCATAAAAACAATATCATCAAGTTTTTTAAGTAAATTAAACAGATAAGCAACTTGATTATATTTTCTTTTGGTAAAACCACTCTCTATTGCCTGTTGAGTATAATCATTCAATTCATCAAAAGTCAAATAACCTTTTGAGTAAGAGATAATATCTACATTCATTAACCCAATAATATTATCTTTGGTCAAAGAGCCTACCTCTTCAACTGTTTTTAAAAGAAAATTTATCTCTTTTTGTTCAATATATTTTGTTATAGAACTGCTAAAGGTAGAATATCTATAGACAATTTTTGAGAATAGAGTTTGACGCTTTCTATTGGTTCTTGCACTTAAAAACTCTATAGATTCTATATTATATGATTTTAAACTATTAACAAATCCAAGTTTTACAAATTGATTGATACTCTTTCGTAAAGAAGTCCCTTGCAATCCATTTATTGAGCCTACATAAAGTTGTAAATCATTGTAATACTCAACATTTGCTTCTCTATCAAAATTATTATCTATAAAATCAGTAATAGCTCTTAATGTATTCATAAACTTATCACTATGAATATTAGTATAGGCTAATGTTAAACTCCAATAATTCTCATACTTTTGCATCTTTAACTCCTCTATTATTCTTTATAATAAACAGATACTCTCTATTTGTACTCTTCTTAACTTTCCCCGTAATCTGATAGTTATGAGGCTTCTCAATAACCTCTATATTATCAGAGTATCGACCAATGATTTCAATTAAATCCTCTTTTGATGGATAAGCATTATTATTATAACTCAATATCCAATATTTAAAATTTGCAAGACTAGAGAATAGTCGGTCAAATAGATTTAGTACAGCTTTTTTATCTGTAAAATTATTATCAAAAGGTTTAAGCTTTTTTTGAGCAATATACTCATCTACCAATCCATAAAATCCATGATAGTTATTCATTGTTCCTGCATAGGGTGGGTCAAGATAGATAATATCTGAATGAACCTCTTTTAAAAGATTAAAAATATCATCATTGTAGACTTTATGCTTTTTCCCATTATCAAATACTGCACCATTATACTCATCAAGATTTTTTAAAAAGTGACTTTTGATGGACTCATTATGATAGGCTCGTTTTCGTTTATATTTAGCATAACTATACTCTTCATCTCGAAGCTGTTTTATCTTTTCCCAATTCAAATTAAACCTTGAATAGGGCATTTTGCGAACCATTGCACGGCGTATCAGTGAGAAAGCTAACGATTTTTTATATTCGTTAGAGAGCTTATCTATATTTTGTCGATATAAGTCCAACTCCATACACTCATTGGGAAAAAAGAAAACCTCTGAATAGTTTTGATACATAAAGCCTTTTATAGGTTCTCCTCTAAAAATCGTCTCTAAATCCTCTTTGTCTAAAGTTTCAGAAGAGTTCTCAATAAGAGCATGAGCCAATTTAGAATTAATGGATAAAGCATCATTAGAGATAACTCTATAGCCCCTTTTTTTAGCTTCGTATCCAATAGATGAACCTCCACTAAAAGTATCAAAAAGAGAAGTTGTATCTTTTGGAAAAGAGTCACATATCCATGTGGCTAACTTCTCTTTATTGCCTATGTAGTTTACTTTTGGGTAGCTAGGCTCTTGTATCATTTTTAAATTCATTCTCTCTCTTTATCATCTCTTTTATGCTCTTAGCTATCGCCTCTGCCATAAGTGGAGGTACAGCATTGCCCACCTGTTGCTGTTGAGAGATACTTTTTCCCTTAAAGATAAAACTATCAGGAAATGATTGAAGCCGTGCCAACTCACGAACGGTTAATGCTCTATTTTGAGCATAATGAAAAATCTTTCTCATGTCTCCTGTGACTGTTACAGAGGGTTTTGAACTACTATATTTAATATATTTTCGGACATCTCCAGATTTTGGTCTTAGATATTCAGGAATAGATGTTCTATCTCCTCCATCAGGAATAAAACTCATCTTGGTTAACATCTGCTCTGTGTGATTCATCGCTTTGTGATTTGGGACTGCTGAATCTTCTGCCGATTCCAAAGATGGCAAATCATCAAGAGCTTCTCTTACCGTTTTAAACTCTGTTACAGTAGAAGAGGGAAAAAGTATCTCATCGGTTACTCTTGAACCAATAAATATAACCCGATTACGTACTTGTGCCACACCATAATGAGCAGAGTTCAAAACTTTACACTCAACATAATAACCCAATCTATTAAAATCTTCTATAATCTCTTGTCGTGTTTTGGTTTTATTATGAGTATAAAGCCGAGCCACATTCTCCATTACAAAATATTTAGGTTGAACCACAGATACCACCCGAACGAACTCTTTAAAGAGCTTATTTCGTGGGTCATCTATAAATTTTCTTCCAATATTTCCTGCCATACTAAAGCCTTGACAAGGTGGGCCACCAATTATTACATCAATATTTAGATTTTTAGTAAGTTTCTTAATCTCACTATTTGACAATTTTGAAATATCTTCTCTTAGCACTTTATGCGTCTTAAAATTTTCTCTATAAGTCTTTAAAAAATCATCTTCTATATCAATTGCAAAAATATTATTAAAACCTGCACTATTAAACCCTAAAGAGAAACCTCCTGCACCTGCAAATAGGTCTATGTAATATAAATCTTTAATTCTTTTTCCTTTAAAAAATCTATAGAATTATATCTAAGTTTTTTACTTTTTATCATCATCCAAAAAAGCAAAAATCCCATCTTTTTCCAAAGGTTTAATCATCTCATTTACAGCATTAGCATCATATCCTAGCTCTTTTAATCGCTCTAAAACAGGTGGATGAGTGTAGTAAAAAAAGATAACCAAAGGGTGTGATTTTGGGAATGCTTTGTTCTCTTGAATCAGTTTAATCAGAGCAGACACCAAGTTCTCTTTTCCTCCTAGTTCACTTCCAAACTCATCGGCTGCATACTCATTGTGGCGACTTACAGCAGACATAATGGGGGTAAATACAAAAGAGATAAGAGGCAAGAGCATCATCATCATCGCAATCTCTATTCCTGCATTTGGTTCTACTTTCATGGCAAAAAAGAGAGACTCAGGAAGATTGCCCAATAAGAAAAAGGCAGAAAAAAGTAGTAAGCCCATCATTCCAATATTTTTCCAAATATCTCCATTGCTAAAATGTCCTAGCTCATGTCCTAATACAGCCAATAACTCTTTGTTGGTTAATTTTTCTATTAATGTATCAAATAGAACTACTCTTTTTGATTTACCCAAACCACCAAAATAAGCATTTAAACGACTATCACGTTTAGAGGCATCAAGAACAAATACACCATCACTCTTTAAGCCTACACTCTGCATCATCTTCTCGATGGCATCTCTTAGTTCGCCCTCTTCTAGTGGAGTAAATTTATTAAAGATAGGGGCAATAATCGTTGGGTAGATAATATTAACCAAAAGTGCAATAGAAAAAAGAAGAGCAAAGCCCCATATCCACCAACTCTCGATATTAATAACTATCCATGATAAAAGGTAAAAAATTGCCCCACCAAAAACCACAAAGAGTCCTGTTGATTTTAACTGGTCAACAATGTACATTTTTGCTGTTAATTTTGTAAATCCATACTCTTTATCAATTTTAAATGTCTGATAGAGTTCAAAAGGCAGACCGATGAGATAACCGATAGCTATAAATCCAAAAAGAAAAATAACAGAGTCAAGAGTAGAACTCTCTGTACCAAGAAGCGAAGTAAGCCAAGCAAAACCTCCAAGAATCCACCATACAAAAACACCATACTCAACAAGTGTTGAAAGAATGCCTAAACGCTCTTTTTTTATGGCATACTCTCCTGCCACATGGTACTTCTCTTGACTCATTAGAATTGCATCGCCGTTCTTCTCTGTGGCAATGTAACCTATCTGCATAACCGATATGTAAATTTTTATTAGGGTATAAACGGTAAAGAGTACCATTATAATTTCTAGCATTGTTAACCTTTTAGATAAATTAGAGAGAAATATATCTAAAAAGCCTTAAGAGTATCTATTTACTTCTCTACCTTATTTACTTTTATGTAGATAGAGAGTCCTATCATCAGTGCAGTAACCCCCAAAATAAGGTAAACAGCCGAAACAAGTTTTTCTGGTTGAGTAATAGCAAATTTAAAGACCAACATCAACGCTTCAATAGAGAGAGCAATAATAATTGACCCCAAGAAACGTATCATCGTTTGGTGTCCATCTCCTGAACCCTCCTTTTTCTCTTTTCCCAACACCTCCTCTTCAAATATCGCTTTGACTAAATCAAATATTGCCAAGGATAGTGTTAAAAGAATAGTTGATTTAAACATCTCATTAATATCTATTGATTTTACATCTAATCCCAAACCTAAAAAGCCACTAATACCTTTTACAAAAAGAAGAAGAGCCACTAACATAAGAGCTAATGAAAAAGAGGCATAAACAAACTTAGAGAATTTCCCAAAAGTAGAATCTACTGAACTAGGAAGAACCATTTTTAAAATATTTTTAAGTTCTATATCAACACAGATAATAAAAAGTAAATTATTAGCCTCATCGTAAATAGGAAATGATGATGTAACCACCATATTGTTACTCTCTAAAGATGGATAAGGGTCTGTAAGCACACAGCGATGCTCTTTAAAGGTACGATAATAATAGGCTCTATCACTTCGGTCATAGCCTTTTCGTTTGCCATTTAATTTCTTATTTTTAGAGATATTATTAACAATCTGTATCCCATTGGTGTCAATAGCATAAATAACCTCTGCTTGTGGAAGAGACTCTTGTAAGTTTTTTAACTGTTTCTCTAAATTTTCTTTTGCATTTTCATGCAGATTTAAATTAGAGACATTTCGGCTCATTATATAACATAAATAGGCTCGTGCTTTGGTTCGTATAGATGCGTACTCTTGAATTTCTTGAATTATCATTTGGTTGTTCCTAAAGAGAGGGGAAAGAACCTAGACTAAAAAAGTCTAGGATTTTTATTAATTAAAGCTTAGGGCCAGCAGTTGAATAGTCAAACTCTGAACCGTTATCGTTGTAACGGTCGAAGTTTTTAATAAACTCTCCTGCAAGATTTTTAAGTGTCTCATTCATTTTTGACTCGTCTGCCCATGTACTCTTAGGGTTTAGTATTGAATTATCTGCAATTCCCTCTAGAGTTTTTGGAAAATGAAGGTCAAAGACAGGAAGGGTATCAAACTCAGCATCGTTAATAGAACCATTAAGGATTCCATTGATACATGCTCTTGTATCTTTAATACTCATTCTTTTTCCTGCACCATTAAGACCTGTATTAACCAAATAAACATTTACGTTATGTTCATCAATCTTTTCTCCCAATAGTTTGGCATATGCTGTTGGGTGTAGTGGTAAAAATGCCTCTCCAAAACATGCCGAGAAAGTTGTTACAGGCTCTGTAATTCCTCTTTCTGTTCCTGCAACTTTTGCAGTATATCCACTTAAGAAGTAGTACATCGCTTGCTCTTTACTAAGCTTTGATACAGGAGGCAAGACACCAAATGCATCGTAAGATAAAAAGACAATATTACTAGGATGCCCTGCTTGTAAATCTTCTTTATGATTCTCAATATGTTCTATAGGGTAAGAGACTCGTGTATTTTGTGTTTTTGACACATCATCATAATCTACATTACCAACTTCATCATGAACAACATTTTCTAAAAGAGCATCTTTTCGAATTGCTGCAAAAATCTCTGGCTCAGATTTTTCATCAAGATTAATTACTTTTGCATAACATCCACCCTCAAAGTTAAAGACACCATTGTTATCCCAACCATGCTCATCATCTCCAATTAAGGCTCTATGAGGGTCTGTAGAAAGGGTTGTTTTACCTGTTCCAGATAAGCCAAAAAAGAGTGCAACATCGCCCTCTTCTCCAACATTTGCAGAACAGTGCATAGAGAGTTTACCTTCAAGTGGCAACCAGTAGTTCATCATAGAGAAGATACCTTTTTTCATCTCTCCACCATACCATGTTCCACCAATGATAGAGATATTCTCCTCTACATTAAAACATACATAAACATCCGAGTTTAAATCCATAGCTTTATAATCTTTATTCACTGTTTTACATGCATTGTAAACAACAAAATCAGGTTCAAAAGTCTCTAGCTCTTCTTCTGTAGGACGAATAAACATATTTTTAACAAAATGAGCTTGCCATGCAACTTGAGAGATAAATCGGACAGAACGCCTACTCTCATCACTTGCACCTGCATACACATCCATTACATAAATATCTGAATTTGAAAGTTGAGTTTTTGTCAAATCATAAAGAGTTTCAAACTTCTCTTTGTCGATTTTTTTATTAACCTTACCCCAAGAGATATGTTCGTTTGATGGCGATTGGTCTACGAAATATTTGTCTCTAGGACTTCTTCCTGTAAAAATACCTGTATCACACATTGCTGTTCCAGTAGATGAGATTTTACACTCATTCTTATTAACTTCATGTGCTTGAAGTTCATCATAACTTAGGTTGTAGTAAACTTTTCCAATATTTTCTAATCCTAGTTTATCCAGACCATTTGGTGTACGGGTGCTCATCTTGTGTACCTTTTTTGTTTATATGTGTTTTATTTTGCTATTTTTAAATGATTAAAACTGCATAACCATGTTATAGCAAATAAAAGGAGACCAAGTTGGTCTCATTTTATTTACCATATGAAGTAGTAACCAATTTCTAAAACTCTTCTATTCAATAAAGTATAATTTCGCAAAATTATACTATTGAATAGATATTAATAAACTTACTTAGAAATTATAATTAAAATAACACTTTAAAGAGTTACCTTTTGTATTGCTTTCTATTTAAAAATAGAGAGCAGTACACCAGCTGCAACAGCTGAACCAATAACACCTGCAACATTTGGACCCATTGCATGCATAAGAAGTACGTTTCCAGGTTTCTCTTCGGAACCAACTTTAGATACAACCCGTGCTGACATTGGTACGGCAGAAACCCCTGCTGCACCGATGAGTGGATTGATAGGCTCTTTAGAGAACTTGTTCATAAGTTTTGCCATAAGTACACCCATTGCTGTACCAGCAGAGAATGCCAAAAGACCGATAATCATAATTCCCATTGTCTCTAAAACCAAGAACTTATCTGCTGCTAGTTTTGAACCAACACCAAGTCCTAAGAAAATAGTAATAACGTTAATTAATGAGTTCTGCATAGTATCAGACAATCTATCAACAACGCCTGACTCTTTTGCAAAGTTACCAAAGGCAAAAGCACCAATTAAAGGAGAAGACTCAGGTAATAGTAAGAGGGTTAACATAAGTACAACAATAGGGAAAATCAATTTCTCTAATCTATGAACTTGACGTGTTGTCTTCATTACAATCTGACGCTCTTCTTTTGTTGTCAATGCTCTCATTATCGGAGGTTGAATAACAGGTACCAACGCCATATAAGAGTAAGCAGCAACAGCAATAACACCCAACATCTCAGGGGCTAATCTATTGGCAATAAAAATTGATGTAGGACCATCTGCACCACCAATAATCGAAACAGCTGATGCTGTTTGTAAATCAAATCCAATCAGTACAGCTCCAACTAATGAACCAAAGATACCAAATTGAGCAGCTCCACCCAACATTGCTGTTTTAGGATTCGCTAACAGTGGTGCAAAATCAGTCATAGCACCAACACCCATAAAAATTAATAGAGGAAAGAACTCATTGGCAATACCCATATTATAGATAATACCAAGCATTCCATGCTCTCCACCCATCCCTGCAAGAGGAATATTGGCCAGTAACCCACCAAACGCAATTGGAATCAATAATAGAGGTTCAAAATTCTTAGCAATTGCCAAATAGAAGAGTATAAAAACGATTATAATCATAATAATACGCCCTAAAGAAGACTCAAACCAAGTCATCTCTCTCTCAAACTTATGACCTCTAGGGTCAGAAGTTGTCTCTCCATCATTGACATCAACAATAGCACTAACACCTGTAGTTGACCACCAACTACCTGCTAGTTCAGCAATACTTTTAGAGACATAAGGTTTATGCTCTGTTGTCTCCTGCTGTGCAGGAGCTGATGCTTCATGCTCTGTTGCTTGAACCATAGAGGTCAAAGCAAAAAGAGCAAAAAGCAGTGAGATTATTAATTGTTTTAATTTCATGGATTACTCCATTGTTGCAAGAAGCTGTCCATCGACTACAGCGTCATTTGTATTAACATCAATAGATTTAATTACACCAGCTTTTTCAGCAACAATATCAATCTCCATCTTCATAGCTTCAAGAATCATAATTTGCTCGCCTTCATTTACTGAATCGCCTGCTGATTTTAAAATTTTCCAAACGTTACCTGGTGTTTGAGAGTTAATCTCAATTGAACCTTTTCCACCTGCTACAGGTGCAGATTTTTCTGCTACTGCTGGTGCTGATGTTGGTGCAACTGTAATCTCTGCATCGCCCTCTGCTACTTGTACACTATAACTCTTACCATCTACTACTACTGTATAACTTCCACTCATCTCTTCTCCTCCACTTGATTGATTATTCTCTTTACCTTTTCTTACCATTAAAGGACCTTCACCCTTTAAGAATGCAATACCTTTTTGGTCACATGATGCTGCAATAAAGATGTTCTCTTCTGTTGTTGGCAACTCTTCATCTTCCAAAACTTTTGTCCAGTATGCAATTGATTTAGTAACCTCTTTATCTGCAATATCCAAAGGGTTTTCAGTTGTTGGCTCTAGTTTTAACTTCTCTGATGCCAATTTTACAATCTCTGCATCTGGTTCAACTGGTGTTTTACCAAAATAACCAAGAACCATACGACCATAACCTGGTGCAATCTGTTTCCATTTACCAAACATAACGTTTGCATAAGCTTGTTGCCAATAGAACTGGCTCACAGGTGTTACAGATGTACCATAACCACCACGTTCAACAACCTCTTTCATCTCTGCAATTACTTCATCAAACTTATCAAGAGAGTTATCATCTCTCATCATTTGAGTATTTGCTGTCAATGCACCACCTGGCATTGGCGAGAATGGAATAAGTGGAGATACTTGAGTAGCTTCTGATGGAACCATGTACTCAGATAAACACTCTTTTAATCGCTCTTCATACTTAAGAACTTTATCTAGTTTTAAATCTCCAAGATTGTAATCTGTACCCTTAGTTGCATGAAGCATAGTAAGAATGTCTGGTTGACTTGTTCCACCACTTACAGGACTTGCTGCCATATCAATACCGTTTGCACCAGCCTCTAATGCAGCTAAATATGAAGCCACAGAAACACCTGCTGTCTCATGAGTATGAAGTCTTAAGTGAACCTCTTCTCCAAGAAGATTTCTAGCCATTGCAATGGTATCAAATACTTTACGAGGGTTTGCAGTTCCTGAAGCATCTTTGAAACATACTGAATCGAAATCAACACCTGAATCAAGAATATTTCTTAGAGTCTTCTCATAAAACTGTACATCATGAGCACCTTTACATCCTGGAGGTAAATCCATCATTGTAACAACCACTTCATGGTTAAGCCCATGACGTTTAATACACTCTGCTGAGTATGCCAAGTTGTTTACATCATTCAACGCATCAAAGTTTCTGATTGTTGTTGTACCATGTTTCTTAAACATTTTAGCATGTAAATCAATCAGTTCTCTACTACCTGTATCAAGCATAACTGT
>CAYPCV010000124.1:0-8090 GCA_964409295.1 uncultured Sulfurovum sp. | reverse complement strand
TGGTCATTTAAAACACGAAAATACTCTATTCCTTTACATAAGATAGAAGATGAGAGTAAAACCATTACGATAAAGGTCAATCAACCCAATCTTTTTTACTTTCCACCAAAGACAGCAACCGATTTACTGCATAATGTACGGTACAATTCCAACTTTATTATGGAATTTATTGATCAAAATACGTTAAAGTTAACAGCATTGAAAGCATCACTTTTGACAAAGCATCTCAAAATAGGACGACATAAACTAAAATTAAATATTCAAAACTAGGATTATCCAGATAAAAATAATAATTTTCAATGCAAATAAATAATCTAAAACTTAAATTTAACTAAATTATAAATATTATTTAAATATTTTATTATTTTTTACACTTTTAACACAATTACAACACATATTAGAGATATACTTTGGGTATGAGAGTCGAAACTATATCTTTTCCCTTAAATCTTAATATCTAGCCAGACTCTCATAATATAGCTTTTATTTCATAAATTATTTTCCCAAACGACCATAGAAGGTTAAAATAAAAGCTATCTTCACTCTATAAATTTCTTTTAATCTCTTCATTAACATCTTAATTCATAAAAAATATTAATTTTTTTTTAATTTTATATATTATTTTATAAATACTCTAAAAGTAGTGTATATAGTACACGATTACAACACATCTTCGAGATATACTTTGGACATGAGAGTCACAGCCGTATTTTTTTCCTTAATCTTATTTTTTTGGGACTCTCATAACTAGCTTTTATTTTATAGTATATCTTTCCCAAAGCAACTCCTATTAGAGTTACAATAAAAGCTATTTTTTAATCCTCTTATCTATTCATTTATATCTCTTCTTTCTATTCATATTTTATATCTCTACGATGTTTTATTAAGCTTATTTTGTTAGAGTGAGAAAAACAAAAAAAAGAGAAAAAGATGAATAAAGATAAATTAAAAGGACTTCTTTGGGGGTCATTTTTAGGCGATGCATATAACAACGATAATCAACTAAGCCTTTACGGAAAACAGACTCTATGGTTACTCGAACATACCATACAAAACAACGTATATGACCCTTTTGTATTTGGAGATATTTGGCAAAAAAAGATGCGTCAAGAGGAAAGTATAGATAAAGCTTCTAAAGATACTTTAGCAAATTTAAAATCAGGAAGAACCTGTTTAGGTGCTGGTTCTGCTTCTCATGATTTATCAGTTGTTGGAAGACATGCACCAATTATCTTTTCTGTTGTAGGAATGGATGAGATATTAGAGAGTATAAAATTTCATACCTGTTTAACCCATATGACAAAAGAGACCATTGAAAGTAGTAAATATATTGCCGAAGTCACCTTGGCAATGATTTATAATTTGGATGTAAAAAATACATTGAAAGAGCGTTCTAAATTTTATGGAGAGATAGTTGAAGAGGAGGTAGAAAAAGCATTTAATCTAAAAGATAAGCCCCATGAAGTAGCTCTACAACTGTTAGGAAAAAATGCTGAAGTTGAAGGAGGTTTAGCCTCTACTATTTATCTTATTCTGAACTACCATCAAGATTTTGAAAAACTTTTAGAGATTAATAAACTAGCAGGAGGTGCAAGCTCTGAACGTGCAATGGTTGCAGGAATGGTTATTGGGGCTAGATACGGTTTTGAAAAAATTAAACCCACATGGATAGAAAATATCCATGAGTATGAAAAACTTCAAAAGCTTATTAGCTAAACCACTCTGACCAAATAAATATATACGGCATTAATCGTTAATGCTAATAGAATTAACGGTATATGTTCAGAAGGATTGGACTCAATATAAAATAATTCCATCGCTTTTTTATTGGAAAAGACATAGATACTTATCAATAAAATCAAAACATAAGATAATACTAAAACAATAGAAGAAAGCTCTCCTATCATAACATAGGCAACAAGTGGAGAAAAAACAAAAGTGTAGATAGTTAAAAGTGTAAACCAACGTGCAATTTTACAGCGAAGTAAAATTCCTGATATAACAAAAAGTCCTGTAATAATGAAAGGAGTGAGCCATAAAAGGTTCATTTCTGTATGAACAATAAAATTAAACATGGTTGTCATCATCACTAAAGCAATAATCCAAATAACCACAACGGTAAACTTTTTTTTAAAGGAGCTTTGAGAGTGATATTTTGTCAACATAATGTTTCCTCTTGTTTCTTTTTGTTTTATTATAACCTAAAAAACTATAATATCCACTGATATACTCTTTTTTATTTAATTATTATTTTAATTATGCATTTAATAGATATATTTAAAATAATAAAAAGTTAGGATTAATTGATGTTTAGGATAAGAAATAGAGAAAGATAAGTGCGACTTAGTCCTAACATAGAAGAGTCATAAAGGGAGGAAGAATAATAATGAATTCAGGGAGATTTCATTGACAATACAAAGCTACACTACAAGCTGTCTAGCATATGTTAATTTTCTTTCTATGTTAGGCTTGAACGTATTATAATTAAATTCTGTGTACTTTATGTGTAGAAAATATTCACATTTAATAATATGGTACAATACGACCAAAAAAGAGTAATAAAAGGATTAATATGGATGGAACAAAAAGAGCCGATATAAAGTCAGGGAAAACAGTACATATTGTTTTAAAGGAAGACCAAGATACAGGCTATTTAACATGGGGTGTGGTTAGAGACATCTTAACCAAGTCTCCAAAACATCCTCATGGTATTAAAGTACGATTAATGTCTGGCGAAGTTGGACGAGTTAAAGAGATTTTAGACTAAAATACATCTATAAAATAAACCTATTGGATAAACAATCGAACCTCTATATAAAAGCACCATAGAAAAAACTATTAACTGTCCACAGTGTGGAGATAAGCTTGATATTCACTTTAAATGGACAAAGCTTATTGCCTGTCCTTCTTGTAAATCTTCTATTTTTTTAGAAGATGATGGTTCTATAAATATTGGAGAAGCTTCTTCTCTTAGTCCTGAACCCTCTCTACTTCAACTAAATACCCCCATTCAGATTGACAATAAAGATTTTTTACCCATAGGAAAAATTCGTTACTCATATGGACGAGGCTTTTGGGAAGAGTGGTTTTTACAAGACAATCAAAATCAAGAGTTTTGGCTTAGTATTGACGAGGGAGATTTTGTACTCCAACAAAAATCAAATATTGCACTTCCTCTTAAAAACCCTTTGGCTGTAAGTGTAGGAAGAAAATATGGTAAATACATTGTCAGTGAAAAAGGGACAGGAAAATGTGTTGGTTTTGAAGGGGAACTACCCGAAAAACTAAAAATAGGAGAATCGCATATCTATCTGCATTTGAGTGAAGGCAGAGGAAAACTTCTGACCCTAGAGAGTACAGGCACAAAAACAGAAACCTTTACAGGACAATGGATAGACCCTATGACAATTAAAAGTATCTATTAATGAGTAAAATTTACAGCATAAAATGTTCCAACTGTTCTGCTCCACTTAGCCTTATGGGTGGTGGACGCGTTCAAACCATTACCTGTGCATATTGTAAATCAGTACTTGATTTAAATGACAACTATAAAGTACTCTCTAATTTTAAATCGTATCAAGAAGAGAACAAACTTCCTTTTGAAATTGGAATGAAAGGAATACTCAAAAGCGTCGAGTACACAATTATTGGAAGAGTAACTTACAGAGAAATCGAACCCCCTTTTTCAGAATGGAGTGACTTTTTACTTTTTTCTCCACTCTATGGATATGCCTATTTAACCTATGAAGGGGGTCATCTTATTTATAGTAAAAGAGACCGATATTTTCCGAATATTGAATGGAATGAGATTACAGATAAATATTTGATTCATGTAGAGAATGAAAAGTTTGAACCCTATGATAAGTACACTGCAAAGGTTGTCTATGCCGAAGGCGAACTTACTTGGGTAGCTAAAAAAGGCGATAATACATCATTTATAGATTTAATTTCTCCTCCTTTTGGAATCAGTGCTGAAAAAAGTAAAAATGAAATTGAGTTTTATAAAACAGAATATTTAGAAGCTTCTATGGTTTACGATGCATTTGATATAAAAGAAGATAAACGTATTTTTAATGATGATTTTAATCCTCTAAAACCATTTAGTAGTCCTTTTCTTGAAATCTTGTCCAAGGTCTCATTTTGGGTCATGATTATAGTAGCACTACTCTTTTTGGGGATTGGGTTTAATGGATTAGGAACAACCATTAAAACATTGGATGTAGATAACAGCAAAGTTTATCAAGAGAAGTTTACACTAAGCTCAAATAAATACCTAAGCTCCTTAAAACTTCGTGCTAGTAGCCATAAAGCACTAAGTAACTTTACTATACAAATTCATAAAAAGCACCATCTGATTTTCTCATTAAATGGAAAAAATGCTTATCGTTTCAAAGAGGACTCAACAAAAATAGAGACCAAGTTTAACCAATGGGACAACGATGCTAAAGCCGTCAACATTTACTTAAAACTAAAAAAATTAGGAGAGTATACTATTACCGTTAAACCTGTGAATAACACACTTAGTTCAAACCTAAGAATCATTATTTACCAACAAGATTCAAGGCTAAACTATTTTCAAATATTTTTTATACTCCTACTTATTAGCTACTTTCTTTATAAATTTTACAAATCAAGACATCGTAGTAAATTAGAGAATGAACGGGGTATCTATTATGATTAAGGGGACAGTATGGCAAAATTTATAATGCTCTTCTTTTTTACAATGGGGTCAGGAGTCAGCTATTTAACCTACAACGGTATAGGTCAAGAGACTATTAAAACTATTGAGCATGAGACTATCCGTTCAAACTCTTCACACCGAAGTAGTAGCAGTTGGGGAAGCAGTAGTTCTAGTAGTTATAACTCTAGCTCTTATGGTTATGGAAAATAAAATTTTAAAGGAAAAATAAAATGGAATCATTTCAACTCACAGGTGCAATCTCGGCACTCATCTATGCAGGAATCGGTATTGCTGTCTTCTTTTTAGTACTTACACTCATTGAGATAGGAACAAAATACTCTGTTAACAAAAAAATAACCCAAGAGGGAAATGTGGCATTAGCGATTGTGTTAGGCTCTATTATTATCTCGTTAGGGATGATTATCTCTTCAGCCATTCGATAATGTCAACAGCTGTTAATAATCAAGCCAAAGAGGTAGCCCTACTCTTTGGAACATTTCTTATTGCTATTTCTGGGCTGATTTATGAACTTTTAGAGGGAACATTATCTTCCTATCTATTAGGAGACTCTATTTACCATTTTTCATTGGTTATTGGATTATTTATGTCTTCCATGGGGATTGGTGCTTGGCTATCTAGGTTTATAGAACAAAATTTAGAGAGAGCCTTTGTTCAACTGCAACTAACCATCGCTCTATTTGGTGGCTTTTCTGCATTTATTCTCTTTTTTGCCTTTGCCTATATTGACAACTACTCTGCTTTTTTATACCTTATAACAATTTCACTAGGAACAATGCTTGGTATAGAAATCCCTCTAATTATTAGAATACTAAAAGAGAGTTTTTCACTAAAAACAAATATCTCCAATGTCTTTACGGTGGACTATATTGGTGCATTGTTTGCATCTCTTCTATTCCCTTTAGTTTTAGTACCACAACTTGGACTTATGCAGACCTCATTTCTGTTTGGAATGGTTAACCTTTTTGTAGGAACAATGGCATGGTACATCTTTAGAGGCTTACTTGGAAAACAGTACCTTATCTATCTCTTTGCAGTTTTTGTCATTTTAATATCAGGTTTTTGGCAATCAAGTCAACTGACTACCATGATAGAAAACAGACTCTATAGAAACAATATTATCTACTCTCAACAGACCCCCTACCAAAAGATTATTGTCACAGCCAACCATGGACGAGTTCAATTCTATATTAACGGTGCAATCCAGTTTGATAGTATAGATGAACACCGTTATCATGAGTCTTTGGTACACCCTGCAATGATGATGGCTAAAGCTCATGAAAATATCTTAATCATTGGTGGAGGCGATGGAATGGCTCTTCGTGAAGTGTTAAAATATGACAACGTAGAGAACATTACCTTAGTTGATTTAGACCCTGCCATTACTACACTGTTCAAAGAGAACCCCACTCTAAGTAAACTAAATAAGCATGCTTACAATAATAGTAAAGTAACTGTTGTCAACCAAGATGCTTGGAAATTTATAGAAAAGTCAAAAGTACTCTATGATGTCATTATCTTAGATTTACCCGACCCAAATAACATTTCACTGAGTCGTCTCTACTCACAAACTTTTTATCAATTGTTAAAAGGTCAACTCTCGAAATCAGGAGCAATGGTTACCCAAGCCTCTTCGCCAATGTTTTCACATAAAGCCTTTTGGTCAATCAAAAAAACTATGCAAAGTACCAATCTTTATACCAAAGCCTACCATACATACATACCAAGTTTTGGAGAGTGGGGATTTGTATTGGCTTCTCATTTTCCTATAAATTTCAAAGAGAAAACCCCTATAAATAATTTAAAATATCTGAACAGAGAAGTACTCAATAAGATGACTATTTTTGCAAAAGATATAGCAGAGGTAAAGGTAGAGAGCAATAAACTTAGTAATCATAAACTTATAAAGTATTATGATGAAGGTTGGGAAAAATGGTATGAATAGTCTATTCATATCCTTTGACAACGTAGTTCAAAATGATATAATTTTATAGATTAAACAAGGAGGAAAAATGGGAACACAATTTTTATTATCACTAATAGGTGGAGGAATCGCAGGAGCTGGACTACTGTTTATCATAGGAAAATATGCCTATAAATGGTACAAAAAAGAGCCTATATCCATTACAGGAGAAGTTGTTGCAATCACTTCTATATTGGTTGTTACAGGTGCTGTCTCTGCATATAAATTGGGACAAGCCTCGTATCATATAGCCAAAGATGGTGTTGAGTATGTACAAGATGGAGCAAGTTCAGCCATTGATTCGGGACAAGAATTAATCGAAAAAGGGTTAAAATGGGGAACAGTTACTCTTTTAGAGGGCATCGGTCAACCCTATCATGAGTATCAAAAGAAATGGTCAAAAGATAAAGCCAATCGAGTACAAGACATAGAGATAAAAATCATCTCTAGTAATACAACAGAGGTCAATAATGAACAGTTGGTTCACTTAGTTATTGAAGTAAAAAATAGTGGAACAGCACCTATAAACTTCAATAATTTACTCAGTCAAGAGTTACTTGTTTTAACAGACAAAGAAAGCACTACCTACTCTCTAAACAGACTTAAATATAAAAACTCTAGCATTAAAGCAGGAGATTTTTCAATAAGAGAAATGGATATTCTTATACCTAAAGGGGTTCAACTTCATCAACTTGCAACACCAATCAAACAGTTGTTAATCGAGAAGTAGAATCAATAAAAAAGAGGAGAGGTTTAATATAATAGAAAAATTGAAAAATAAAAAAAATATCCACCAATCAACCACCATACAAAAAACATCCCACCCAAAAAACAACCCACATACTTAAAAGTTCACCTTGTGAAAAGAAGATACTTAAAAACTCTCTTCAGAAAAGGGGAGTTTTGCTATAATCGTATAAAAAAGAGAGGTTATTTTGGAAGAGAGAGAAGAGATACATTTGGTCAAACGGGTTTCTAAAGAATTTGGAGTAACATATAAAGAATTAGGCGAAATAATTGGTTATACAGAATCAAGTTTAAAAAAATCTGTATATGATAATAAAATTAGTATCCAACTAGAAAAAGCCATTGGACTGTATATGAAAAATATCCAATTAGAAAAAAAAATTATTGAGATAGAAAAGATGAAAGAGAGCGTAATAGACTTTTTTTCAAAAAAATAGTCTATTTTATACACTTCTAATCTAAATAAAAGTTATTGTTGACTACAATGCCAAATCTAAACCCGATAAAGGCAAAAAAATGGAAGAGCAAGAACCACTAGAAGATTTAATCGTTATCCACCCTCATCTATTGCAAAAGTTTATGCGTCAAGGTAAGGATTTTGCAAATCTTTTAGCTTTGTATACGTTCTACACCTACCAAGCCAAACTCCAAAAGACCAATCAACCTCTTGCAACTGATGAG
>CAYPCV010000123.1:0-14468 GCA_964409295.1 uncultured Sulfurovum sp. | reverse complement strand
GGCTCAAACAATAGAACCAAAGCCAAAGGGAAACTACAAAAAGCTCATTTAAAAATAGCAAACAAAAGAAAAGATTTTTTACATAAACTCTCTAATGAAATCACAAGTGAGAACCAAACTATTGTGATAGAGAAGTTAAAGATAAAAAATATGACCAAACGTGCAACAGGAACAGTAGAAGAGCCTAAAAAATCAAGTGGAAAGAGAGGGCTTAATCGTGCCATCACTCAACAATCTTGGGGACTCTTTTTTGAAATGTTGAAATACAAAGCAGAGAAAAAGGGTGGAGAGGTTATTGAAGTTGACCCGAAATTCACTTCTCAGAAATGCTCTTGTTGTGGTCATATATCCAAAGAGAATAGAAAGAGTCAAAGTAAATTCAGATGTGTTAAGTGTGATTTTAAACTTAATGCTGATTTGAATGCTTCTTTAAATATTCTAAATACCGTGGGACACATGGAGAAAGCTTCTTAAATATCTAAACATTAGTTTGGAGTTCAGAAGAATCCACCTCTTTTTAAGGGGTGGAGTTGTCAAGCTTATTTACTTGATGTAGGGAATATTATAAAAATATATTTTTACGATATTTAGCTTACTTTAGATAAAATAACACTCTTAAAAAATTAAATATATGGATAAAAAATAAATGGATTATTTACAAATAAAAGGTGGAGCTAAACTTAGTGGTTCTATTCAAATCTCTGGTGCTAAAAACTCTGCTCTTCCTGTTATTGCTGCAACAATACTTTCTGATAAACCTGTTACTTTGACCAATCTTCCTAATGTGGTGGACATACGCACCTTACTAAAACTTTTAAATATTTTGGGTGGAACAGTTAATCATGATAAAACAGTTGCTGTAATAGATAATGGAACAATGAATTCTACCAAAGCCGTCTATGAGATTGTTTCTCAGATGAGAGCCTCTATTTTGGTTCTTGGGCCACTTTTGGCACGTTTTGGCGAATGTGAAGTGAGTTTACCAGGGGGGTGTGCTATTGGTCAGCGTCCTATAGATTTACATCTAAAAGCACTAGAAGCAATGGGTGCAAAAATAGAGATAAAAGGGGGTTACGTTCGTGCTGAAGCCCCAAATGGTTTACAAGGAACACGCATTGTATTTGATAAAATTACTGTAGGTGGTACAGAAAATATTTTGATGGCAGCATCTTTAGCTCATGGTACAACCACTATTGTGAATGCAGCAAAAGAGCCTGAAATTGTTCAGCTTTGTGAAATGCTCGCTGATGCAGGTGTAAAAATAGAAGGAATTGGCTCTTCTGAGATTAGTATAGAGGGAACAGGTCAAAAGAGTTTAGAGTTCAAAGAGGTAGAGATTATTCCTGATAGAATTGAAGCAGGAACATATTTGTGTGCAGGGGCAATAACGGCATCAAAAATCACTCTTGAAAAGGTAAATGCAAATCATATTCAAGCCTCTATTGATAAGCTTGAATCGATGGGTTGTGTTTTTGAAATTGAA
This sequence comes from uncultured Sulfurovum sp., assembly GCA_964409295.1. Taxonomy (GTDB): domain Bacteria; phylum Campylobacterota; class Campylobacteria; order Campylobacterales; family Sulfurovaceae; genus UBA1140. The sequence goes on along the minus strand of CAYPCV010000123.1, from coordinate 12,985 downwards.
GAAGAGAGTATTACTATTTGTGGTAAAGAGCGTTTGAAACCAGTGAATTTAATTACTACCGAGTATCCAGGGTTTCCGACCGATATGCAAGCACAGTTTATGGCAGTAGCGACCATGGCAATTGGGGAATCAGTTGTAGAGGAGAGACTCTTTGAAAACCGTTTTATGCATGTTTCTGAATTGAATCGTTTGGGTGCAGATATTTGGCTAAAAGGTTCAGTAGCATCGGTTAAACCTGTAGCAGAGTTGTATGGAGCAGATGTTATGGCAACCGATTTACGTGCTAGTTCGGCACTGGTTTTAGCAGGATTGGTAGCAGATGGAACCACAAATGTACGTCGTATTTATCATTTGGATAGAGGTTATGATAATCTCGAAGGAAAATTGGCATCATTAGGTGCAAATATTCAACGTTTAAGTGAATAGGCTTTAAATAAAGAGTTTATGAAGATATATAAAAAACAAGCCTCTTAATTAAGCTTGTTTTAGAAAGTTTTGTAACTCCTGAGCGTTTGTACGTTCTTTAATAGTTTGGCAATAGCGTTTGTATTTTTTCTCTTCGGTAAAAGCAAAAGGGATGGCTCCATTATTTTTAATTAAATCAATAATTGCATTTTGAGACTCTTCTATTCGTATGGTTGAGAGTGGTTTGGCATCAAAGAGTGCAAATTCATATTTTTTATTTGAGATTTGCTTTTTAAAATCCTCCTCAGAATGAGATATATCTACTTTATACCCTAGATTATTTAAAATGGCTTCATAAATTTTTCCTGAAACTTTGGTATCTTTATAGAGTAAAATATTGCTATTTTTTATTTCTATTTTATTTTTTTGAGGTAAAAAATATTGTTGAAGGATAGCTTTTAGTTTATTTACTTGTAGGGGTTTTTCTAAATAGCCACTCATCCCATTTTTAAGGTATTGCTCTTTATCTTCTTGGCGTGTATTAGCTGTTAATGCCACAATTGGTGTGTGTTTACGTTTTTGCTCTTTTTCATAGGCAATAATTGCAAAGGTAGCTTCTATTCCTGACATAATAGGCATTTTAATATCCATAAGAATAATATCATAATTGTTCTCTTTGAAAAGCTTTACAGCCTCTTTTCCATTTGAAGCAAGAGTTACGTCTGTTTTTAGATTTTTCAAGATATTAAAAATTAACTTTTGGTTAATAATATTATCTTCAGCGACCAAGATTCTCATGTTGGGAAAAGTCTCTGGGATTTTCTTTGTCTCTATTTTCTTAAGGCTATCTCTTTTACTTAACAGCTCAATTGTTTGTACCATTTTTGAAAAATTAAGAGGTTTAAAGAGAGTTTTCTTAATTTTATTTTTATTGATTTTTAGATAGTGTTGATTGTTGGGGGTTGTAAGCAATACCACTTTTGTATCAAGTCTTAGAAATCGTTTTAAAAGCTCTTGATTTGAGATGTATCGGTCATTAATAAATAAAATATCAGGTAGAGTTTTACTCTCAAAGAGTTCAGATTTATTATTGTATGTTCGGAAGTTTGTACCAAGATAGCGTATGTAGTGTTCAAAGTTATTGTCTACATCTTTTACTCGAAGATGGTCTTCTACAATGTAGCCAACAGTAAGTGTTGGGTGTTTTATTTTGATTTGAGATTTAGCATGGCTAGAACGCTTTAGTGTGAGCGTAAAGAAAAAGGTACTTCCTAAATTTTTCTGACTTCGTATGTTTAATTTTCCATTCATCAGTTCAACAAATTTACTAGAAATAGTCAGCCCTAAACCTGTTCCTCCAAATTTTCTATTGGTGCTGGCATCAGCTTGTGAAAAAGCATCAAAAATTTTTGCTTTTTTTGCCTCTTCGATACCAATTCCTGAATCTTTAACTGAAAATTTGACATCAATATCTTGGGATGTTTCTGAAATCTTTTCTATAGAAATATTGATTTGACCATCATCAGGTGTAAATTTAATCGCATTGCTTAAGAGGTTAAGAAGAACTTGAGATATCTTTGTTGGGTCTCCAATAATCTCTGTTGGAAGCTCTGGGTCAATAAAAAGACCCAATTCGATATTTTTTTGAGCAGCTTTTATTGTATAAGAGTCGACACAAGCTTCAAATTTTTCCATAATATTAAAAGAGATGTATTCAAACTCTATTTTACCTGATGAGACTTTTGCAAAATCTAAAATATCATTAACAATACGGAGTAAATTATTTGAACTCTCTTCTATAATATTGACAAACTCTAACTGCTCCTCTTCTAAATTTTCGACTTTTAGTAAGTTTGTAAATCCGATAATTCCATTTAGAGGAGTACGAATCTCATGCGACATATTGGCAAGAAAATTATCTTTTTCTCGACTGGGTTCTTTTATGGCATTGGCTAAGAATTTATAAATTTCAATAGTATCATTTTTACGAATAACCTCTTGTATCTCTAGTTTTTGTTTTTCATTGAGTTCTGCTTCAATATCTTTTAATGTTTCGGTTAAGTAGAGGCTATTTTTTCGTATGTTGTATGTTAAATAGATAAGCATTAATATAAGCAAGAAAAAGAAGATAGAGTAGAGTATAACGTTTATAATTAGCTCTTCTAATTCATCTATCTCTTTATTTAGGGAGGATTTTATATTTATAAAAAGTATTTTCTGAGCAACATTAATTTTGTTGATTTTACTAGTTGAGACATTGAGCCACTTCTCAATGGAAAGGCTGTAGTCTCCACTTAATGAATCATTGAAAATTTCTGCTCGCTCATGATTTTTGATATTTGAAAAGTATAAAGGGTCAATGGTTTCATAAAGCTCCTTTATCATTTGTATATTTCTTAAGCTTTGAAAATTTGGGGTGTTATCGTGATTAATGAGGTTTTCCCATAAATGTAACTCTGTATGGCTCATTTTTTTTGATTGACTTAATATAAAAGCGATAAAACTTGTCTCTGTATTCAAATTATTTTTAATTTTAATTAATTGTTTAAATAGTGTTAACTCAATTGCATACTCTTCTGAAAAATTTTTATCGAATTTTTGAATTATACGATTAAGAGGACGAATTATTTTATTTTCATAATTATCAAATAGGCTTATTTGGTAACTTCTATTACGTAAGTCGATGGTCTCTCTAATTGCATTTAAGGCTATTGAAATTTTTGTTAGTAACTCTTTTTGATGGGAAAAATTTGATTTATTCTTAAAAAAGAGGAGCGTCTCTTCTATCTCTTGGTCAACTATTTTTCTAAAAGAGTTGACTTGATTTTTTCTTATTTTTTCTGCTTTACCTAGATAAATAGCTGAGTAAATTCGTTCATTCTCAACTTTATTAATAATGTAATTAATTTTTTCTATTAAAAGGATATTGGTTAAACTCTTCTCTTTGTTGCCACACTTATTTGAAGCGATAAATATATTATAGATTAAAAAAGAGAATATTATTATGCTAGCAACAAGAAAGAGAATGGTAATACTTCTATTTTTTTTGATACTCATTCTAACTCTTTTTATTGGTTTTGTTTATGATGAAGCTCTAGTTTTTTAATGCTGTTCCTAAAGTTTTTAGTAAATAAAAACAGTAAATTTGGTACAGAGAGCTTGGCAGAGATGTTTAAAAATTTTTTATTGCTTTTCCAATAGTCTAATATTTTACGTTGTTCCCCTTTTACCTCTTTAGGATAGGGATAGGCTTTGATAATTTTTAAAATGGTTTCGATTTTTAGCAATGCATTTTTCATGTGTTGTTGATTACTCATTTTATTTAGGTTTAGTATGGAGGCTATGTAATATTTATTGACCCGTTCTAAAAGGTACTCCAACTCTTTTAGATGCATGAGCATTTTCTCTTCATTTGAAAATGCATATTGATGCAACGATTGAATTGAGTTGGCTGCTTCTACAAATGTTTCACTATAATCAAGTATTAAGATACTTTTGTCACTAGAGACCTCTTCATTTAGTAGAACTTGAATCTCTTCACTTGTATAGGTTAAAAAGTTAAGAATATTTTTACTGTCAGTATTTTGAGTATTAATAGCAATTTCTTGAATACTATCTTTGAGATTCTTCATGTTTTCTATAAGTCTATTTTTTAAATTTACTTTATTTGGGTTGTAATATAGATAGAGGTACTCTTTGGCAATTTTTTGACTTAAATATCGAATCTCTTCGGATGCCTCAATAATCTTAACATCGCTTCTTGTTGATGCTTCACTGTTGATTATTAGTATAAAAAGTATAGAGAGTATAGTAAATATTTTTTTCATTATTCTTACTTCTTATTTGTGAAGTGAGATGTAAAGTTGTGTAATCTCATTCATTTTGTTGGTAATTTTATTGGTTGTGTTAAATACGATAAGGGGAAGTCCCCCTTTTTCAATATTGTTATAAAATTTATGAACTATTTTCCATAGTTTATTGACTTCGTTAATTTTCTTCTGTATCAGAGGAGTATTTTGTTTATGCTTTAATAGTATGTTAATGTTTTGATTAAACTCTGTAACAGTTTGTCTCATACTTCTTACCGTATTTTCATCTTTGATACCTGTTTGGTAGGCAATATAATATTTTGCAATACGTTGAGCAAGCATACGTTGTTTTCCTGCGATGGAAATAATCTTAGACTCCTCTTGTTTAATTGAATTTTTAAGTGAATTGAGGATATATTGACTCCCCTCTAACATAGATTCACTTAAATCCAAAATAAGTTGAGCATTATCAAGTGTAAAGGATTTATGAATGGTTTGATTAAAGTCGTTGGAACTTAACTCTACAAAAGCTAGAAGGTTTTTAATCTCTTCACTTTTAATTGAGTGGACTAAGATGTTATGAGAATCAAAGAACTCTTTTAAAGAGATTTGAAGCTCTTTCTCTGTCTTACTCATTGCAATATTTTTGTGTACATAGAGATAATCTTTTGCAATACGTTGCGAAAGCATACGCTGTTTTCCTGCAATATTAATCAGTTTTATCTTTTTATCTTTTTCTTGAGCTAATAGATTTGAAGAAGAGAAGAGTATAAGTGTGGATAGTATGGTTATACGTTTAAATATTGAATGTTGCATAGGCTCTCCTATTTTCTTTTTAAATTAATATAGTTGTGTGTAATGGTGTTCATATTTTTTAGAATGTCATTAGACTTTTTATAGATAAGTGTGGGGATAAAGGTATTTGACGTTTTATTCATAATCTTAAAGAATGTAAACGATTTCTCTACCTCTTTTAACAATTTATTAATCTCTTTTGTATTTAGTTTTGATGCTTGTAATTGTGTTAAAGAAGTTTCAAAAAGTTGCATACTTTTATCCATCTTGTCTTGAAAACTTTCGTTCTTTACACCCCAGACTTTTAACATATAAAGACTTGCCATTCGTTGTGAAAGCATTCTTTGCCGTCCTGATATATCAATAATAACTCCTGCTTGTTCTCCTGTCTCTTTAGCAAATAGATGTGTACTTGTGTCAGAGGCTTGAAGTAACTGTTCTAAACTCTCTTGAAGTTTTAGAGCAGATGTTTTTTTAGGAGTTTGTTGTAAAATTTTTTTGATTGGTAGCCAAAGTTCTTTTACTCTATTAGTACTCTCTATAATCTCTTTTTTTTTTGTGTATTTATGAAGTGATTCCAAGTGATTTTCAAATTTGATAATAATCTCTTTTAAATCTTTGTCTGGATTATTAAAACTATTTTCCATACCAATCATGGCATAGTCTTTGAGCATTCTTTGAGTAAACATTCGTTGTTTTCCTGCAATGTCAACAGCGTGATGAAGATTTTTTATTTCAATGGCATAGCTTGAAGTGTAGAGTAGAGATAAGAAAAGTAGATGTTTTAGTAAAACCATAAATAAATCCTTTTATAAAGGTCTATTATATAGTTTTAACTATTAAACTTAATATAAATATTTAAAATTAAATTAATTTATTAAAATATTAAAAAATTTAAAGTTTTTAAGCTGTTTATTTTTATTAGCCCTCTTGGATTTTCCAAGGTAATCCTTGAATCATTAACTCTTCCATAAACGGGTCAGGGTTAAACTCTTCTATATTGAAAACACCTACTTTTTTCCATCTCTCTTCAAGCATTAATTTTGCACCAATCATTGCAGGTACACCCGTAGTGTAGCTTACACCTTGACTAAGCACTTCGGCATAACATGCCTCGTGGTCGCTTACTTGGTAAATATAAACTGTTTTCTCTTGACCATCTTTTATTCCTTTAGCATAGATACCAATATTAGTTTTGCCTGTGGTACGTTCTCCTAGTGATGCTGGGTCAGGAAGTAGGGTGGCTAAGAATTCCATAGGTACTATCTTTTGACCTTTATGCTCTACCTCTTTTATTCCTAACATTCCAACATTTTCTAGGCATTTCATGTGGGTTAAGTAGCTCTGCCCAAATGTCATAAAGAAACGAATACGTTTTAAACCTTTAATATGTTTAACCAAAGATTCCATCTCTTCATGATAGAGAAGATAGGACTCTTTTTCTCCAATTTCAGGGTAGTCCCAAACTTGCATAATCTCCATTGGTTCGGTCTCTATCCATTTTCCATCTTCCCAGTAACGTCCCTTTGCAGAGACTTCACGAAGATTAATTTCAGGGTTAAAGTTTGTCGCAAATGGGTAACCATGGTCTCCTGCATTACAATCTAAAATATCAATGGTATGAATCTCATCAAAGTAGTGTTTTTGAGCATAGGCACAAAAAACATTCGTAACCCCAGGGTCAAAACCTGAGCCTAAAAGAGCCATGCTTTCTGCTTCTTTAAACTTCTCATGACGTTCCCACTGCTCTTTGTATTCAAATTTTGCAGTATCAGGGTGTTCATAGTTCGCTGTATCTAAATAGTCTATTTTACAGGCTGTACATGCATCCATAATAGTTAAATCTTGATATGGAAGAGCTACATTAATTACAATATCGGGTTGAATCTCTTGAAATAGTTCAATAAGTTCTGAAACAGAGTCAGCATCAACAGTTTTTGTCTTAATAGAGACAGAGAGTTTTTCATTGATATTTTTGGCAATGTTATCACATTTATAGAGGGTTCGACTCGCAAGAGTAATCTCTCCAAATGTTTCTACATTCATAGCACATTTAAAGGCAACAACATTTCCAACGCCACCTGCACCTATAATAAGAGTTTTTTTTGACATTTTTTTCCCTTGATTTTTTGTGGAATTATATCGAAAAGTTGGATTACTCTATCTGTTCGATATGTTATAATTCTCTTAGTAACTCTAAGGACTATAAAATATGAAAAAAATAATATATGGTAACAGTAATTTTAGAAAAATAAAAATAAATAATGATTATATATATATCGACAAAACTAAATATATAGAAAAATTAGAGAAACGAAATGAAGATTTTCTAATCTTTTTACGCCCTAGACGATTTGGGAAATCTCTTTTTCTCTCTACACTTCAATACTATTATGATGAAAAAAGCAAAGATGAGTTTGATAAAATATTTCAAAATACCTATATTGGACAAAATCCAACTTCTCTAAAAAGTAGCTATCGGATTCTATTTTTTGAGTTTAGTGGAATTAATATTGATGGGGGAGTGGATAGTATATATAAAGGATTTAGAGATAATGTTGCGTTATCAATCCTCAAATATTTTCATAATTATGGATATAAAGACTACATTGAACCATTAAAAAATAAAACAAGCCCTTTGGATTTGATAAAATATTTCTTTGGAGTGGTTCAAGATGACCATATCTATCTGTTAATAGATGAATATGATCAATTTGCAAACGCTATTTTGGCGTATAGTATGAAAGATTTTTTAGCTATAGTAGGAAAAGGTGGGTTTGTAAGAAGTTTTTATGAAATCTTAAAAACTGAAACACTTTCAGGCGTGATTCAGAAGATGTTTATTACAGGGGTCACACCGATTACGCTTGATAGTTTGAGTAGTGGCTTTAATATTGTCTCAAACATCTCAAATGAAGAGAATTTTAATGCAATGGTAGGGTTTATTCAAGAAGAGGTTGAATATTCATTAAAAAACTCTATTTTTAAAAAATGTGATAAGATAGATAGAGAAGAGTTGTTGACAAAAATGCAAAAATGGTACAATGGGTATCTCTTTAATATTGAAGCTGATGAGAGGGTTTATAACTCTACACTTGTAAACTATTTTATCTCTCATTATGATTATAAACGGTGTAAAATGCCTAAAAAAATGCTCGATAGCAATGTGGCAAGTGACTATAAAGCAATTATGAAACTCTTTAATATTGGAGATAGTGATAGAAACTATAAAATTTTAGAAAAACTTATAGAAGAGAACTCGATTATGGGAGCTATAAAAGATAGATACGACCTAAACCAAGAGTTTAGCCGAGATGATTTTATTACCTTAATCTACTCTATGGGATTTATTACCATAAAAGATGAAATATTTGGAGAAGAGTATGAGTTTGAGATACCCAATTATGTTATTAAAATGCTCTACTTTAACTATTTTGTAATTGAACTTAAAAAGAGAAATAACTTAACCTTTCAAGGAGACATAAACACCCAACTAAGAAATTTAGCAATGGGAGACATTAGCCTATTTCAAGAGCAATTAGAAGAGATTATTAAAACCCTCTCTAACCGTGACCATTACGGATTTACAGAGAAACATTTTCAATCAATTACTCTTGCTATTTTGAGCTACTCTACAGGATTCTATTTTATTGATTCACAACCTGAACTTGACAATAAGTATCCTGATATTTTATTAATAGGTAGAGATGATAGAGTACCAAATAACTATCTGTTTGAGTTAAAATGGAAAAAAGATAAAGAGAATAACAACTCTATTAAAAAAGAGGGTCTAAAACAAGTCCAAGGATATTTAGAGCTTGACAAAGTTAAAGCCATACCTAAACTTAGAAGCTTTTTATTAATAGGTTCTAAAGCAGGGGTGGAGTTTGTTGAGCTTTTCAAATAAGAGATTATTAATGGAAAGGAGGCATATCAATGATTTGTTTATCAAAATTATAGCGAAAAACCACCCCATGAATGAGGTGGTTTTTCGCTATAATTTTGATAAAATAGTAGGAACAGCTCCAATTTTTGATAATGGTCTCTCCTTGTTTAATTATGCGATGGATGATGAGTTAGAAGATATAAAAACCTATTCTAAAACAAGACTAATGGCAACCTCACAAGAGTTTTTACCTTTTGCCAAAGAGATAATAACCCCTAGACAAAAAGAGAGAGTCCGAAAACTTATAAATTTCAAATTTAAACGACATAGCCGATATAATTTGGATAAGAAACGATTAAAGATTGTTGAAAAGTTTATACAAATTAGAGTTCATGAGATTTTGGAGTAATAATATCCATCAATATTTGAGGGATACGTGAAGGTTTTCCTTCACGTACAAATACGAGTAGTATCTCCATTTCAAATATCTCTTCACTTTTTTTATAGACTATCTGTTTTAGAGTAATAGAGCTGTTTCTCTTTTTTATTAGCTCTGTTTTTACTTCTAATATGTCGCCCAATTTTGCCATACCTAAAAAATTAGCGTTAATATTTCTAACAACAAAACCAGAGTTTTTCCCATCAGTAGGAGTTATATTTTTTTCAAAAAAGAGCTCAGACCTTGCTCGTTCACAGTACTTTATATAGTTTGTATGATAAACAATTCCACCAGCATCAGTATCTTCGTAATAGATTCGTAAGTTCATAAACTATTTACGCTTCTTTTTATTCTCTTTTTTCTGTTTTTTTAAAACTTTTAGATACTCTTTTGCTGTAACCTCTTTGCCATCTACTATAACATGTGTAGCAATTTCACGTTTACAAAGCTCTTTTGCACCCATCCAAAAATCTTGACCTACCAACATCTGTTGGTACTCATCTTCGCTTAAAAAACCTTGCCCTACAATCATTGTATGAAAGAATTCATTTAAATGTTCATGATTATGGTCTATACGAGCTTTTAACTCTCCACCTTTTCCATGTGCTCCACCAGAGTAGTTGTGGTACATAAAATCAGAGTAAGGATATATCACTCGTTTATCTGCCATGCTAAATAGCATTGCTCCCATACTATATCCATAGTTATCTAAATAGGCAACTGTTCTACCATTAAATTTCTCTTGAATAATATTATAAAACTGCATACCCTCTTGAACAAAACCACCACCCGAGTTAATCATAAATTCTAAATAATCATTCTCTTTTGCCTCTCGTAGCTCATTAAAAACGGCATGAAGACCTTTTTTAAGTTCAAAGAATCTTCCTATATAAACACGATAACGTTTGTGTTTTGGTGTTATTTGATAAAGACCTTTCTCCTTATCAAAAACTCTTTTTTGTTCAGCTATCATCTCTGTATAGAGAGTATGTTGTTCACTGCTTAATTCTTTTTTTGCACTAATCATATTAAAACCCCTAAATTTGTTTTTTTATAGGGGCTTATTATAGCGTATTTAAATGTAGTATTTGGGTAGAGTAGCTATTCTAATTAGCTTTTTTAAAATCTAAATAATAGTAGCTTGAAGAGAGAGTTTATAACTGTTCCATGCTTCAATAATGTTGTCTACTAACTCATCATTAATGGTTTTAATGTCTGTTAAAACTCTTGGTTCTACTTCTAAAAGAGCAATAAGTTCAGGATGCGTAAATCTTTTAAGAATTTTTTTAAGCTTCTTTTTCCCTAATCCTTTTACTGTCAATAATAGAGACTCTAACTCTTCATCTGAAAGTTCAATGTTTGAGCTTGACTCATCAGCAGAAACTTCAGGTGCTTCTTCTGTTTTAAGTGCAGGAACTTTCATTGATTTTAAATTTTTAAGTGCAAATCTGTCTTGGTAGTTCCATTTTTCACTTGGCCACTCTTCAAATGTACGCTCTTTAACATCAAATACTTTATAGGCAGAGTCAAGTTCATGCATGTAAACTTCTTTCTCTCCATATACTTTTTTCTTTGTTCCAAAGTATGCACCATCGTAAGAAGGGTTGTACTCTCCAAAGGTAATGTGTCTCATGGTTCTAAGTAAATCAGGAGAGATTTTACTAAGCTCTTCCCAGTTAAACATTGGCATATGTGGTTTTCTAAATCTTCCTTCACTTAGACTCCACATAATGTATTGACCAATCCAGTCACGAATGTATGGGAATGCTGCAAATGCTGTTGCACACTCTAAAATACGAACTTTACCATCTTTACCATAAGCAACATCACATGCCCAGTACTCTGCATTAGCTGCTTTAGAAACTTTTACAGCAAGGTCAAGAACATTTTTTGGTACGTTCATGTAGTCCATCTCTCCACCTTGGCTTGTGTTGGTTAACCACTCTCCTTCTGGGGCTCTTCTCCAAAATGCACATACTGGTTTATGACCAATAAGCATTACACGAATATCTGCTTCCATTGGAACAAAATCTTGAAAATACATTGGGTGGTATTTTTTATCGGCATATAACTCTTTTGCCTCTTTATATGAGTCTACTTTATGTACAAAGTACCCACCATAATTTGATGGCCCATAAGATTTCTTAACAATTTTTGGATATTCTGTTTTCTTTAAAAATTTATCTGCATTTGGTCGATTATAGTAGATATATGTTTTTGGAATTGGTAAATCGTATTTCCATGCAAAACGGGTTACATTCTCTTTTGATTTATTTGAAAATTGAGTATCAAGTGATGGAATAAAACGTACATTTGGTAATGCTCGTGCAATCTCTCTAAATGTTTCGTATGCTGTTGCAGGAATATTTCCAATAAGTACATCAATTTTTTTCTTTTTTACCTCTTTAATAAAACGCTCTTTATCATTTTTCCAGTGGTAAGTTACGGTTTCTATTTTATTTGGCCAACCCTTGAAGTTTGAGTGGTCAAAAAATCTTAGGACGTAGTCCATGTATAAAAAGCCTAATTTTGGTAGTTCTTTGTTTTTTAAAGCCATTGTTTATTCTCTCTTTTATTTATTTTTTTTACGTGTTTTTCTATCTATTAAATCAACGATTAACTCAATTTTTTTATCGTTAAAAGTCAGCCCCATTTTCTCTTGTTCTGGTGTTGCAAATGCTGGTATTCCATTTACTTCTAATACTACATACTCCTCTTTTTCTAAATCATAAATTATATCAACCCCAGCGATGTCTGTTCCACAAGCCTTGGTTGCTTTAAGTGCTACATTTAGAATCTCTTCATTACACTCTCTCATAAAGACCGAACCTCCAGATGTAATGTTTGTTCTCCAATCTGTACCAGATGCTTTTCTTCCATAACATCCAACAAATTGACCATCTACAATATCTACTCTAAAATCTGTATTATCATACTTAATAAATTTTTCAACAAAAACTTGACGAACATTCATTTGGTTAATAAATGGTAATAAAATATCAAGATTATCTTCACTCTCTATTTTTGTAAGACCAACACCACCCCAACCATCAGTTGGTTTGTAAACCATTTTTCCCCATTTTTGAATAGTTTTTCGCAGTTGGTCGGTATCATCACGATGGCAAACTCTGTAGTCAGCTGTGTTTACACCAGCATTTCTTAATACAAAAGATGTATGGAATTTATCTTCTGTTAATGCAAAAGAGTCGTAAGAGTTAATCATTGGAATGATACGATTAAGTGCTTGATACATATACGTTTGATAAATAGTCTGTTCTCCTGCATTGTAAGAGAACAGAAGGTCTAACTTGTTTAACTTAACTCCATTATGAACGATATTCGCATTTTTTGCTGTTGCGTCACGCAAATTAATATCATCAATGGTATTAATATTACGCTCTTTTAATTGCTGAATAATCTTTTTTCCAATGGCCTCTCCCCCACCATTTTTATAAAGCCACATACCAATTGTTCGTTTTTCTGACATCTCTGTTTTTCCTTCTCTTAAAATTGTTTAAACTCTTGATGATGCATTAGCATCTTTGTCATCAAGTTGATTCGTTGCTCAAAAGAGCTTTTTAATGCACGCTCATGAACCGTATGGTCTCCATCTCCAAAAGGACCAAATCCATCAAGTGTTGTAACCCCTTG
>CAYPCV010000122.1:0-4745 GCA_964409295.1 uncultured Sulfurovum sp. | reverse complement strand
TTCATTTGGTCAACACCTCGGTTCATGATATGATGGTAACCTGCAATATCTATTCTTGGTCTTGTTGGCATAAGATTACTCCTTTGGCGATATCATTTTGGAATTATATCACAAAAGTGGAGATTTGACGGCAGGGGTGTAGTTTTGGATTTTTGGCATTTTAACATAAAAAGTTATGAAGTGTTGGAAATATGCAGATTGTAATATTTTTTAAGTTTTGTTCCCAAAAAGTGTCTGACCCCTAAGCTTTTTCATTTATTTTACGTTGTTTCAACTATGATATAATTGAGCTATTAAAGCAATAAGAAGGTTACAAGATTTATGAAATATTATGATATTGAGATATTTAAAGAGTTAGATCAAAGTTTTGAACAACAATTTTTACAATATGGTCAAGTTGTTTCATTTAAAAAAAAAGAGACCCCTTTCATGAGTGATGAACTTCATCATTATTTTTATATTGTGTTAAAAGGAAAAATTAAAACGTTTCAGATGAATTTGGAGACAAGTAAAGAGATAACTTTATCCATTTATCGTCAAGGAGATATGTTTGATACCTTGATTTTACTTGATGGAGAGGCTCATGATGTTCTTTATGAAGTATTAGAAAAGGTTGAGTTGCTTCAACTCCCAATGGAAAAAGTTCGTGAATGGCTTAGAACAAATGAGCAGTTTAATCGCCACTTTTTCCCGTATATTGCTTCTCAAATGCGTCATCAAGAGAACTTAGCTAGCGATTTATCACTCTACAGTACGTCGGAGAGACTCTCTAAACTATTGATTCAAAATATGGATGCAACAAATAATCACTACTATCAACTGCTTCAAAACCTTTCAAAAACGGAGATTGCAAAGCTTTTAGGAACAGTTCGTCATGTGGTAGAGCGACATCTAAAAGAGTTAAAGAACGATGATATTATTGAAAATCAGAGAAAAAATATTTATGTTAAAGATATTGAAAAACTGTTAAACAAGAGTGAACATCTGCTCTTGGAAGAAAATTTTTAGAATAGATAAAAATGCAATAAAAGTTGCATTTTTTAAAAAAAATAAGCGTTATAATTTTTTTCAAGTTTAGTCCTACTGACTAGACGAATTTTTAATATATAAGGAAAAAATTATGCAAAAAATTATAATTTCAACACTTCTTTCATCTCTTCTCTTAACAGGTTCTCTTATGGCAAAATCCGATACGGAATTAAGCAGTAAAGAGGTTAATAAAAATGCAACTGAGATGGCAACAAAAAAAGTAAATGATACAAAAGCAGTCTTAATAAAAGAGGCATTAAGCTCTTTAGAAATTTCAGCAAAAGCATTAAAAAATCTTGAAGAGAATAAAAAAGATGAGGCAAAAAAGAATATAGAGTTGGCATTAGGAAAATTAGAAGTTATTTTGGCATCAAAAAAAGTACCCAAACTACTTCCTATTGAAAACAGATTGATTGTGAAAAATTTTGTAGGTGGAGCAAAAGAGGTAGATATTGCCTTAGAAGAGGTTAAAAAACTTATAGAGAGTGGAAAGGTACAAGAGGCAGGGGAACTACTTATCTCATTACAAAGTGAATTGGACATTAGCACAATAAGTTTACCCTTGGCAACCTATCCTGATGCATTAAAATTGGCTTCTAAGTATTTAGTAGAGGGTAAAATAGAAGAGGCAAAAGATACATTAAAACTAGCACTAAGTACCTTTGCTAACGTACAAACAATTATTCCTATACCTCTTATTAATACTATTGAATTGGTTGCTGTAGTATCGAGCAAAGCTAAAGAGAACAAAGAGTTAGCTCTAAAGTATTTACGCTCTGCACATGATGAGTTGGATAAGGCTGAGAAGTTGGGATACCTTAGTAAAAGTACAACGACATATAAAGAGTTGCATTTACTTATCAAAAATGTTGAAAAAGAGGTTAAGGGTCCAAATAAAGCTGAAAAACTATTTAATGAGTTAGGTGAGAAGTTAAAAGAGTTTAAATCCAAAATTTTCTCTTCGGATAAGAATAGTAGTAAAGAATAAAAAATGGGTCATTCATCTTATATTTTTGGAGTGTAAATATGATTAGTTTGGTCAAAGTTTATCAAGAACATAAAAAAGATATTGAGCATTTTATTATAGATAATATTCATAATAATGGTATTGCTACACTAGAAAATAGTAGTTTAGAGGGGTTCTTTAAGACTTTTAAATCTTTGGAACTTCTCTATTTAACAGATGAAAATTATCAACAAAGTAGCCCTAATTTTTCGAGAATATCTACAGATATTTCTAGGATTAGTACCAATAGAAGTTATATTTTTAAAAAACGAACATTAAATAAAGATGGAGAGTATATTAGCTCTCCTTATATCTGTTCCAAGTCAGGAAATCTAATTTTAACCGTTATAAAAAAGATAGAAGAGAAATATTTAGTTATGGACTTTAATCTTGTTGAGTTACTTGAAGAGCTGGGTTTTGTTACTCATGCTCTCTTTTTTACAAAATTTAATAAATTTATCTATGGTTTAATTGGATATGGTTTAGCATTTTTGTCATCAATATTAATTTTTTATGCCATTGTCTCTTTTTATGACTATTTTATGGACAGCATATCATTGATTAATGCATCGTTTAAATCGATTATTTCACTTACATTGGGGTTGGCTATTTTTGATTTGGGTAAAAATTTATTAGAGCATGAGGTCATCTACAAAGGGAATAACCCTAACCAAAAGAATGACAGTACAATGTTTATTAAATTTATTATTTCGATTATTACAGCACTCTCTATTGAAGCACTGATGTTGGTTTTAAAGATTAGTTTAACAAAAGAGTATCATGACCTAATATATGCAGTCTATTTGATTGTAGGAGTCTCATTGATGATTGCTACTTTAGGATTTTTTCACAGCTTTTCAAAAAAAGAAAATGAACGCAATTTTTAAATAAATGCAACTTTAGTAGCATAATAATTTTAGAAATTATTTTATACTTCTTGCATGATTTAGCCAAGAGTGTTAAATTATATAAAATTAAAATAAAGGACAAATAAATGTTAGTAAAACGATATGAACCATTTAACGATATACGAAAAAGTTTTGACCTTGTTAATGCGATTATAAACTCTGTAGCTCAACCATCAACAGAAGAGAGAGAGCAAGTAAGTTTTACCCCAAAGGTTAATACCCGAGAAGGAAAAGAAGCTTATCATATTGAGGTGGAACTACCTGGAATTAAAAAAGATGAGGTTGATGTTAAAGTCGATGGTAATGTTCTTACCATTTCAGGAGAGAGAACATTAAGAGATGAAGTAAAAGAGGAAAATTACCATAAGGTTGAGAGCTTCTATGGAAAGTTTTCAAGAAGCTTTACTCTACCAGAGCGTGTGGACATTGAAAATATTCATGCAGAGTCGGTCGATGGGCTGTTAGAGGTGGTTATTCCTAAACTTCATATTGATACTTCAAGTAAAAAAATAGAGATTAAATAAGGAGTTGATGATGAGTATTACAGAAAAAAGTAAAGAGTTTATTGAGACAGTTGAAGAGAAAGTAGAACAAGGTGTAGAGGTAGTCAAAGAGACTTTGGGAAATGTGGCTCGTCATCTTCCTTTGGCAAATTTTGCAAAGCATAATCGTGATACCTACGACATCGAGATTGATTTAGCAGGTGTTAAAAAGGAAGATATTGAGTTAAAAATCGAAGATGATTATCTAACCATTAATGCAATGAGAAAAGCAAAACATGAGGTTAGTGAAGATGAATACTACTTGTATGAGAGCAGTGTCGGTATGATTTCAAGAAGTTTTATTTTGCCAAAAGATATAGACCGAGAGAAAATAGGAGCTAAATATGAAGATGGACGACTCTATATTACCCTAGAGAAAGAAGAAGTTCGAAAAGAAAAATCTATAAGTATTAACTAAGGAATTCAAAATGTTAAAAAAAATATTAACCACAACACTATTGCTAACTTTGCCAATGGTAGCTATTCCAACCGATGAGAACTTAACTAAAAACAACCCATTTGGTTCAGTTTTTAGAGATGATCCATTTTTTAAAGATTTTCAAAAACTTCAAACTGATATGGATAAGGCATTTGAAAACTTTCATAAAAGAGCCTTTACCCATATGCCAATGATACATGTACCAAGCGATATAAAAGATGGATTTTCAATGAAGCCTAGAACAGATGTAATAGATAAAGGTGAGTATTACAGGATAGTAGCTGATTTACCTAATATTGATAAAGCAAACATTGATGTAAAAGCAGAGAAGGGAACCTTAACCATAAAAGCAGAGAGTAAAAAGAGTAATGAAGAGAAAAAGGAGGGAAAAATAATCCGTCAAGAGCGATTTATTGGTTCATTTTACCGTTCAATGAGATTACCAAAAGATGCTAATGAAGAGAAGATGACAAGTGAGTATAAAAATGGAGTCTTAAAGATAAAAATACCTAAGGAGTTAAATTAAACCTCACACCCCTGCCGTCAAATCTCCACTTTTAGCCGTGGAGTTTTCTAATTAGCTCCACTACTTTGTGAGACTAAAGCCATAACTTCCAATAAGTCTTACAAAAAGTATAGTATAAAAATTAATTCAAATATTTATTATAGTTTTAAGCTAATTAACCTAGTACCCCTAAAAAATCTCCCACCAATAGTACATTATTAAATAGTAAAATTATCTAAAAAAGATTTTCTAAATCTTTTAAAAATAATATATTATAGAATAATCACAAGAAAAAAATCAGAAAAATTTTGAAGTA
>CAYPCV010000121.1:0-4552 GCA_964409295.1 uncultured Sulfurovum sp. | reverse complement strand
AAATCTTCAATATCATTCAGTTTAAGTTTCATGGTTTTATATCCTGCTTCTAAACCTAAACCCAATGCAAAAGTATAACGTATTCCTGCTTCTGCATCATAGAGTGTATTTCCATCATAACTAATATAGTTTCCTTCTACTTGAAAACTTAAATCAGTTGTTGGCACATCAAATCTAACTTTTCCATAGAGCATAGGTATAGGAACTTGAAAATCTGCTGATTCATCAATAAGCTGTTGTGTAGCAATATTTGTCCCTTTAACGCTAAGTGTTCCATCTATATATTTTACATTAACGCCTAAATCAAGGTTTAGCCAATTATCAAGAATCTCATAATAGAGTGTTAAATCATACATTTTTAGGTCAAATTCAGTATCAATATCAGTATTTAGCCCAAATGTTGTTCCACCAAATTCAAAGTTTTTATCAACACTTCCTGAACCTGTATGTCCAAAACTTGTATATCCTATTTTAATATTTGGAATAATAGGTAGAGGATGTTCAATGTATGCTTTTATAAACATATCTCCTTCACTTTCCCATTTCAAATCATCTTCTAAATCAACCTTATCTCCTTGATATTGTGCAAAACCACTTGGAGCATGATTATAATACCCAAGGTTTAGTTCTCCTCCAATTGCATCAGCCATACTTAATGTTGAGATAATCATTAAAGCTGTAACTACTCTTTTCATTTGTTTTTCCTTTATGTAAATAATTAATTGTATCAAAAAAACTCTATGATGCACCCAAGTTCATAGAGAAAATAGGCAAGAGCATCGCTGCGACAATAACCCCAACAACTAGACCAATAAAAAGCATCATAAATGGTTCTAAGAGGCTTAATAGAAGCTTTAGTTTATCATCGTTTTCTTCTCTGTACAGCTCGGCAATATTACTTAGAATACTGGCAACTTCACTTGACTCCTCTCCAAGAGCAAGTGCTTGCATAAAGTTTCGTTTAGGCAAAATCCCTTTACCTCTTTGCAGTGCATGAGAAAGTTTATTCCCCTCAATAACTCTCTCTGCTGCAATTTCAAAACTCTCTCTAAATGCAGAATTTGCAAAAGTGGTGGTTGCAAGTTTGACAGCATGTGCATAAGAGACTCCCGAGTTGAGCATTAATCCTAAAATATAGGAAAAACGACCCAACTCATGGTTTTGAATAAGCTCTCCCACCACAGGGACTTTTAGCATAAATCCATCATATGCTTTTTTAAAGGGAAAAAGATGTTTGTACAACATTTTAAAGCTAATAATAATGGAGATAAATCCAACAATTAAGACAATATAATTGGCCGATAAAAAGTCAGAAACACTCAATACAAATTGGGTAATTTCAGGTAGTTCTTGACCTGTATCTTTAAAAATTCCAGTGATTTTAGGCACAACAAAAGCAATAAGAAATCCTGTCATACCAATCGCTACCATAAAGATAAATAGAGGATATGCCATAGCATTACCCACTTGCTTTTTTACTTTTGCTTGGCTTGAAAAAAATGTACCCATCTGAATAAGTACAGGAACCATCTTTCCACTTTGCCCTGCAACATTGATACTCTGTAAAAAGAAATCAGGCAGGTAATAGACAGATTGTGAACCCAAAGCATGGTAAAGAGATTTTCCCTCTTCAATCATGGTCTTAATAGAGGCTAAAAAAGAGGCATATTTTTTCTCTTTTTTATGTTGCCCTTCTATTAGTTTAATTGCTGTTAATACCGTCATTCCCGAATTAAGATACGAAGATAACTCTTTGGCAAAAGAACTTAGTAGTGGGCCAGGCATCTCGCGTTGTGAAAAATTACTTTTTGTAATTTGAGAGGTTTCCTGAATACTTTGATAGAAAATACCTTGAGTTTTAAGTTTCTGTTTTGCCTCTTCAATAGTTGAAGCTTCAATACTACCTTTAGCACTTTTACCTTGTTTGGTAAGACCTTTATATTTAAATAACATATTATTAAAAACCTTCTTCTGTAGTGCTGTGATTATAACATCTATTCTATATTTAAGCAGTATGTTTTTTTTTAGATTTAAACTTAATTTAAAATAATATTACAATTTGACATATTATTAACATTTTTAATTATTTTATGTGATAATGCTCTTATGAGCGAAAATAATCATAGTGGTAATCTTCCACCCACAGTAAAAGTACGAGATAAAAAGAGAGCTATTGTGAACCATTTGACCTGTGCAACACTAGATGGTCTATCTGCAAAAATTATTGAAGTGGAAGCAACATTTACAAAAGGGCTTCCTGGTTTTGCTGTTGTAGGGTTGGCATCTTCAGACATACAAGAGGCAAAAGAACGGGTAAAATCAGCACTGTTAACCAATGATTTTATCTTTCCACCTCTAAAAATCACGGTTAATCTTAGTCCTAGTGATTTAAAAAAGTCAGGAACTCATTTTGATTTATCAATAGCTCTTTTAAATGCATTGCATAAAGAGAAGATAAGCGAAGAGAATCTCTTTGTATTTGGAGAACTTGGATTAGATGGTCGTGTAAAATCTAGTTCGACACTGTTTCCTATTATCTTATCGTTAAAAGAGCAGGGATTATTGAGTAGAGCTATTGTTCCCAAAGAGGCGATGAAGTACTTAAGCCATATTGCAGGAGTTGATTTTATTGCTGTAGAGAGTTTGAATGAAGCGATAAGCCTTTTTAAGACAAAAGATTTTAAAGCCTCAACGATACAGTTCTCTTATCAATCTGATAGTATTACCATTCATGATAAAATCTATTATGATGAAATTGATATAGAGTCTGATTTTTTAGATGTAAAAGGTCAAAAAGTAGCCAAGCGAGCAGCATTGATTTCAGCATCAGGTATGCACAACTACATGATGGAAGGAAATCCAGGTTGTGGTAAAAGTATGATTGCTAAACGTTTAAAAGATATTTTGCCACCACTGCTAGAAATAGAGATGCTATCTATTGCAAAACATCAGTTTTTGGATGGAGTTATTCCTAGTTTTAAAGCCAAACGTCCTATGCGTTCCCCTCATCATACTGCCACCTCTGCTTCTATTTTTGGAGGAGGCTCTCACAAAGCACGAATCGGAGAAGTCGCACTGGCACACAAAGGCATGCTCTTTTTTGATGAATTGCCTCATTTCTCTAAAAATATCTTGGAAGCCCTTCGAGAGCCTTTACAAGATGGACGTGTGAATATCTCTAGGGTAAACTCAAAAGTCGAGTACGATGCAGACATTATGTTCGTAACAGCCATGAATCCTTGCCCATGTGGAAATGCCTTGTCCAAGAAAAAAGAGTGTCGCTGTTCAGAACAAGAGATTAAACGTTATAGAAATAGACTCTCAGACCCTTTTTTAGACCGAATAGATTTATTTGTAGTGATGCAAGAGGTCTCTGCCTCTGATACAAAAGATGTGTCGTCAAAAGAGCTAAAACGGTTGGTTAATCAAGCATTCAAAGCACAAAAAGAGCGTAAACAAGAGCAACTCAATGGAAAATTAAAAGAGAAAGAGGTAGAAAAATTTTGTATTTTGACCGAAGATGCAGAAAAAATTTTATTTTCAGCTATTGAACGTTTTGCCTTGTCTCATCGAAGTATAGGAAGTATCAAAAAAGTGGCAAGAACAATTGCTGATTTGGAAGTCTCTAAAAATATTGAAAAGAGACATCTTTTAGAAGCATTATCTTATAGACGAAGATAGAAAGAAACGCTTCACAACTTTAACACAGTAGTTTCCTATTATTATTTCATATAAGGAAATTAGAAATGAAAAAATTAAAATTATTATTTATGTCAACAATCTTACTGTTTGTTGTAGGTTGTGGGACAACAGAACCTTCAAATGAGATAGACCCTGATAGAGGTTTTGATATGTGGGAGTACATGACCTCTCCTTTAAATTATGAAGTTGAGTATGCTATCTATGAAGATGGGCTTCAGACCGATTACTATATTGAGACAAATAGAGTATTTGATAATGGGAATACCTATGAACGTAGAAGCGATACAGATAGAACAACACTCTACTTGAACAGTAGTTATATTTTAATGAAAGAGCCAACACGAGATGTGGAAATTAGTCGTTATGTACATTTAGGAGACTCTTATATTTTTAAATCTTCTGATATTGATAACTGTACTGTAGAACGATTTTATCCTACCTATACGATTCATGGTTCAACTTTTGAGAATGTCTTAATGATTGATTGTCGCAGTAAATATGGCGTAAAACAAGAATTATACTATGGTTATAGTGAAGGAATAGTAGCTCTCTACCAAGATAATAACTCTGCTATAAGAGAGTATATAAAAGTAAGTGAAAAGCGTATTTTTTAAAAAAAGTGATAAATTACAAAAAACTCTTGACAAAGATAAAAGTTTTGCCTATAATTGCACTCCAATTTCATACATAATAGTTTGAAAGAGGCAAAATTTCGGAGTGTAGCGCAGTCTGGTAGCGCACCTGGTTTGGGACCAGGGGGTCGAAGGTTCGAGTCCTTTCACTCCGACCATTTAGATATTTAAAATTTCAATATAATAGTTAAATCAAACATTGATGGTAGATGTAGTTC
>CAYPCV010000120.1:0-4680 GCA_964409295.1 uncultured Sulfurovum sp. | reverse complement strand
ATTGTTTTGGCTGGGGTTAATGGGAGTGGGAAGACTACTTTGTTGGAGTTTATTAAAAGAAGAGAAGGGCAAAAAATAGTGAATTCTTTAGGAATTTTTATGCTTGATGGAAAATTTAATATAGAATATTTATTTAAAAATAAAAAATATACTCTTTCTGTTATAAGTAATTCTTTAAAAGAAAAAGATTTCTTACCTCAAAAAATAGAATATTTAAAGTCAGGAATAGATGATACACATATAGTTACAGATGAATTTGTAAAGTCTTTTTATTTTTTTCTAAAAGAAAAAGATTATAGACCAAGTGAAGTAAAAGACCATTTTCATAACTATATGAAAGGTGTCTTTAATGGTTTAGATTTAACTTTTAAATATAGTCATTTAGATAGAGATGATAATGTTTGGTTTAAAAATGATAATGGAGAACAGTTTGAAATTAAAGATTTATCAACAGGAGAAAAAACACTTTTATCTAAAGTTATGTATCTTTACTTTAAAGATTATAAGGACAAAGTAATCCTAATAGACGAACCCGAACTATCCCTACACCCATCATGGCAAAACAAGGTTTTAAAAATTTATGAAAATTTTGCAATTAAAAACAACTGTCAAATTATTATAGCTACCCATTCGCCTCATATTATAGGAAGTGCTAAATCAGAATATATTAGACTCTTAGTAAAAGAAGATGACAAGATAAAAGTAGTTGATAATTTTACAAATACTTATGGTCTAAAATTTAGTCAGATTTTAACAGAGGTTATGGGAGTAGAACATTTAAGACCTGTTGAGGTAGACAATCAACTCTCTAAAGTAAAATCTATGATTGTCCAAAATAATTATGATTCTGATGAATTTAAAAAAGAGTGGAATGAGTTAGAAGAGCTATTGGGAAAAGAGTATTTAGAATTGAAACTTTTAAAAGTTGAGATAGCCTCTCGGAGAAAAAATGTTTCAAGTAAGTAAGTCTGAACCCAACTATTTTGAAAGTGCCAAAGCCAAGGTTAAACTTCCTAAAGTTAAAGGTGCATGGGAAGATAAACATATTTCTGCTATTAGAAAAGATTTAAGACAGCATATTTTAGAAGAAGAGCAGGATTCTCTTTGTATTTATTGTGAAAAAAAGATAAGTTTTGAAGAGAAGTATTCAAATATTGACCATTTTAAAACAAGAAACCTTTTTCCTGAAATGAGTTTAACTTATGAGAACTTACTGGTCTCTTGTAATACCTATAATCGTTGCTCTTCACTTAAAGACAGCAAGAAAGAGAGTATTGTTAAACATAAAGATGATTATTTAAAGATTGTTGATGTCGTGTTGGAAAACCCTAATGAATTTTTTGATTACTTAGTTACGGGCGAGATAGAAGCAAAAAATGAAAAAGGACAATTTAGCATAGATGTTTTTAATCTTAATGATAGTGCTTTAAAAGAACAAAGATTATTGATTTTTCAATCTTTAGAATATGTAGGAAACTTGTCTCTTCAAGAGATATATGATGTTTTTGGCTATGAGTTTCAAAGCTTTATTAAATCTATTTATCCTAAATTAAAGGTTCAATAATGCAACCCCTATACAAATCCTGTTACCCCCTAGACCACCGATGTTATGATGATTATGCCCTAACCGAAGATATACTTATGGAACACGCTTCTATGGGTATGGCTAACTATATAAAAGCCAATTTTCCACAAGATAGCTCTGTGCTTATTGTTTGTGGTGTTGGAAATAATGGAGCTGATGGTATTGTTTTGGCTCGTTTACTTCAGAGTTATTATGATGTGAAACTATATATTCCTTTTGGGGTAAAATCGGTTATGGCTCAGATTCAGTTGGAACGCGTTGAGAGTTTGGATATTGAATTTGTTGATGAGGTAGAAGAAGCCGATGTCGTGGTAGATGCTATCTTTGGAGCAGGTCTTTCTCGTGAGTTGGATGAAAAGACACGCAGGCTTATTGTAGAACTAGAATCTCTTAAGGGATTTAAAATTGCTTGTGATGTGCCAACAGGAATTGATGTTGATGGTAACCCTTTACCTATGGCTCTGTTTTGTGATGTTACGATAACAATGGGGGCTTTAAAAGAGTGCTTATACAGTGATATGGCAAAAGATTATGTGGGCGAAATTATCTGTGTAGATTTGGGAGTCTCACACAAAAAATATACCCAAGGATTTAATACAAACCTCTATTTATTAGAAGAATCAGACATGAAATTGCCAAGTCGCAAACGAGCCAATACACATAAAGGAAGCTTTGGGCATTTGGCTGTAATTGCAGGGGAAAAAGAGGGAGCTTCTATCTTGGCAGGGCTTTCTGCTTTGCGTTTTGGAGCAGGGCTTGTAACTCTTATTGGCGAGGACATAGAGACCCCTTTACCAATAGCACTGATGCAGGATACAGAGTTGCCCTATAATAAAACAGCCATCGCTTTTGGAATGGGATTTGATGCATTTGATGAAGAGATAGTGGAGGATATGCTAGATAGTGAAGTTCCAATTGTTTTGGATGCAGGTATTTTTTCAGATGAGATAGTTTTGGAGTTTTTAGAACAAAAAGAGAGAGAGATTGTCTTGACCCCACACCCAAAAGAGTTTGTAGATTTATGGAATTTGACGATTGATAGTCCACTTAATATTGCTGTACTTCAAGCCAACCGTTTAGAGAAAGTTCGCGAGTTCTGTTCACTTTTTCCAAATGTGACCCTTCTTTTAAAGGGGGCAAATATGATTATTGCTCATGGGGAGTCACTGTTTATTAACCCCCATGGTCGAGGAAATCTTAGTAAAGGTGGTTCAGGAGATGTTCTAAGTGGACTTATTGGGGCATTGTTAGCACAAGGGTACGATATATTAACGGCTACGATTCAAGGCTCTTTGGCATTAACAGCAGGAGCAAATGCTTATAGAGGAAGCTCTTATGCGATGCTTCCTAGTGATTTAATTGAAGCGATTGGGAATTTAGAAGATAGAGATACCTTCTAAATATTTTCATCTTTTTCTAAACCTTTATCAATAAAAGGGGAGAGCCTTCCCTCTTTCAGATGGTAATATAAAAATGTAAAAAGAATAACCACGAATAGTACAATACCACTGGTTACTAATGATTTTGGAGAGTGTATGAGATTATATCCTATAAGGACAACTGTAGCTAAAAGACCAAGTATTGCTCCAAGTCCAGCAATGAGTCGATTAGCTTTTGTCTCTTTATATAGTTTCAAGTTTGCATAGTTTACTAGGGTAAAAACAATTAAAAAACCTATACTACCTGCTACAGAGATATTATTAATATCAAATAAAGTTGTAAATATAATACTTAAAAGTGCAACAATAATCATGCCTTCATAACCATTTCTGATGCGTTTTTCAAAACTCTTAGGCAACTCTCCATGTTTTGCAATAAGATATGAAGTACGTCCACTTCCATAAAGTGTTGCATTGATGGCAGAAGCTGTTGATAAAAGTGCAGCGATACCAATTACTATAAATCCAATTTCTCCAAAGAAGGGTTCAGCAGCTTTTGCCAAAACATAGTCTTGGGCTGTTTTTGCCTCTTCAAAAGAGAGGTTTCCTACTGTTACCATTGCAATCCAAACATAAAGAATAATCACGAAAATAACCGAAGCATAATAGGCTCGTGGTAAATTTTTTTCAGGATTTTCAATATCTCTGGCTGTATTAGCAATTAGTTCAAATCCTTCAAATGCTAGAAAGATAATTAGTCCTCCTGTAACTACAGATGTCATGGGCATCCATTGAGTTGTTGCCATATGATTCATATCTATGGTTAGTGTTCCTACACCTACAAAAATGATTAGAATAAATAGTTTAGAGAAGACCATAATATCTTCTGCTTTTCCTGTAAAAAATGCTCCTAAAAGGTTTATTAGCATAAAAAAAACAATCACAAGTACGGCTAAGGATTTGTGAATCCAAGGAACATCACTCCCTACTAATAGAGCCGAGCCATAACTTCCAAAAGCATATGCATATAGTGCTAGCATAATGACGTAACTAATCAATAATAGATTATTAATTACAGAGGAAAAGCGTCCATTTCCAAAAGCTTGAACAATAAACTCTATGCTTCCTCCTTCACTAGGATAACGTAAAGAGAGTTTAACGTAAGAGTATGCTGTTACAAGGGCAATTATTCCTGCAACCATAAAAGCAATTGGAGCTGCTCCTTTAGCCAAATCAATGGTTAGACCAAGTACAGCAAAGATGCCTCCTCCAACCATACCTCCTACACCAATACTAAAGGCTTCTAAAAAGCCTATTTTTTTATTTTCCATTATAAATTAACCTTTTACTGAATTGTACTCTTTTTTACTGACTCTTTACTCTTTGAACTCTTGATATTTTGTAGAAGCTATTCAAGAAGTAGATTTAAAATCATTTCATTTATTTTACGTTGTTTCAACTATGATATAATTGAGCTATTAAAGCAATAAGAAGGTTACAAGATTTATGAAATATTATGATATTGAGATATTTAAAGAGTTAGACCAAAGTTTTGAACAACAATTTTTACAATATGGTCAAGTTGTTTCATTTAAAAAAAAAGAGACCCCTTTCATGAGTGATGAACTTCATCGTTATTTTTATATTGTATTAAAAGGAAAAATTAAAACATTTCAGATGAATTTGGAGACAAGTAAAGAGATAACTTTATCCATT
>CAYPCV010000119.1:0-10864 GCA_964409295.1 uncultured Sulfurovum sp. | reverse complement strand
GCCCAATAGAGAGAACTCTGTTTGGTTTAACTCCTCTCCACTCTTTAGTCGAACAAGGGTATTGGCGATATTTTGTAATTGGGTGGTATCTCGTCCTTCATCAATGGTTGGGTCACTAAGTACGTTATTGATTTGAGTAATATTTGTTACTGTATCTGGAATCTCTTTAATATCTAAAAGGGTTATGTCTCCTACTATTAATGAGGCTTCTTCTTCTCTTTGAAGACACTCTTCTTTTAATTGACTCTCTATACGTTGAACAGTTGTTCCTATGGTACTTGTTGTGCTTGATAATGAGATAGCTGGTTCATTGTTCTCTTCTTTTGGACTTTCTGGCTCATCTATAGGCTCTTCTTCTTGAAGTATATGCTCTGTAAATACCTCTATAGGAGACTCTTCAATAGTAGGGTTGGTTATTTCTACTATTTCAACACTGTTGAGTTCATTTGAGACAAGTTCTATCGCATTTTTTCGTAAAAAAATTATCTCTTGATTCTCTTCGGGTAATGCTTCATTCTCTCTTTTGCTCTCATTTTCACTGTCTGACTCCTCTTCTTCGCTCTCTTCTTCTTGGGAACGTTCCTTTTTTTCTAACTGAAACTCCTCTTCATCAAAATTTTCAGAACGAATCTCTTGGCTTAGCGTTTCATTATACTCATTGTCAATATTTTCACTCTCTTCTTCATCTTCCTCATCATACTCTTCTAAAAACTCTTCTAAATCATCAATTGTTGCATCAATTGCAAACTCTTCGGTCAAGAGATAGCTTTCTGTATGGTTTCTCAATTGTAAAATTGAAAATTCAGAAACTCCTTCAATTGAAGAGATTTTAGATAAATCAATAAATGCTTTTCCTTGGGCATCGGTTTGTACAAAGACTCTATCTCCTTGGCTGTTTTTAAAGAGAATGTCTTCTAATTTTAATACATTTAATTTCATTGAACTAACCTAAAACCAAGGTCACTATTTTTGCTACTATTTTCATTCATACTATTTTGCATGGAGTGGTTGAAATAGGCTTTTAGTGTATTGAATGAACCTCCTAAGGTAACACGGGAATAGTCTCCAAATTTATCTTCACTCCACTCTGAAACATTTCCATAAACATCAAAAAGTCCTAGTGGACTAGCAGGTCTTTGGGCTACTGCACTAAGAGTCGAAGATAATCCTTTTGGTGTAAAATCAGCAATGCTTCTCCACTCTTTTTGTGTTGGTAGGCGATAAGAGGCTCCTGTCTGTTTATTTAACCATGCGATGTATGCTTTTACTCCATGCCAAGAGATTTGAACCACAGGATATTGCTCGTATCCTTTATAGATAAAATAGTGATTATCTCCCTCTATAGACTCTTTTCTTATGTACTTTGCAACAGAGTTATTTCCCAAATAAAAATAATGTTTAAGCTCTTTTTCTGATAAAGAAACACTGTTTAAAAAGCGAACCAACTCATCATAGCTTACTTCTGTTTGTGCAAATCTAACTCCATTTACTTTCTGACTCATTATCGGTCTCTTTGGGCTTTTCAGTAGTTCCCTTGTTATGTCTTCTTTCTCTTTAGCCTTTTTTCTACTTTCACGCTCTTGTGCTATTAAATATCTTGGACTCTTTTCAGCTTTTATTTGAGGAAAAAGTGTTCTCTCTTTATCTTTAATAATAACTTCTCTAAGAATGGGCTTGTAAATTTTTAGTCGTTTTTTACCTATTAAATCACGTTTAGATGAGTATAGATAGATACTGTATTTCCCTGGAACTCTTTTTATGGTTATAGGTGTTAATTCAATCTCGCCCTCTTTGTTTCTGACGAGTCGTCCATTTATTTTTATTTTAAATCCAACAGGACTTTTAATCTCTACAAACCCCTCTTTTTTACGCAGTTCAAAGTTAATTTTATAACTTTTATCTTTCATTAACTCTTTATAGAAAAAAGATTTCTCCTCTGAGTTGGCATAGCCTTCTTTTTTTAAAACTATCTTGTATTTCTTTTCTAAACCACCATTAACCTTATCGTAAAAAAGTTTTCCAACATAGGGAGTGTTTCCAACAAATTTTCCATTGATTTCTACTTGAGAGAGTAAATTGTCTTTTGTATGAATTTCAATGGTAACTTTTTCTTTAATTAGTGGGTTTTCAATACGATGTTGTTCACTCTCCTCTTTTAGCTCTACTTGATGTACAGAGGAGAGATTTTCCAAACCATTATTAATCTCAATAAAATGCTTTCCCAATAAAATAGGATAACGATTCTCTTTGTCTATATTCACTCTGCGACCATCAATCAAGACCTCGGTATATTGATGTTTAGGTACTATTAAATAGCCATATTTATTGCGTTGTTGTTCATAAATAGTATAAAAAAGAGCAGAGAGAAGAGCAATGGTCAAAAGTATTAATCTTATAAGTTTATTGCGTTTTTTACGTTTTAAATTGCCTTTTAACTCCTCTTTAAAAAGTTTTGCAGTTTGAGGTCTATCTGTATATGCTAACTCTAAAGCGTGGTCAATTGCTCCTAGAAAATCTCTCTCAAAATCTTTTCCCAGTTTATGGTTCTTAAGCAAAGAAGAGTAAGGGTCTCGCTCTCCTCGTGCAATTGCTTCGGCACGTTCTTGTGATTTTGGTGGCTTATGTCCAATAATCATCTCATACATCATGACAGCTACTGCATATAGGTCTGTGTAGTCTCCATATTCTGAAACAATGCGTTTTACTTGTTCAATGGGTGCATAGGTAGGGGTTAAAAGATGTGCTGATGTAACACTTGCTCCAAAATCAATGAGAATAGGTTCATTTCCTTCTCTAATGTAGATATTTGCAGGTTTAATATCTTTATGATAGACACCATAAGAATGAATATGAGTTAAACCATTTAATATAGGCTCAATCAATGCCATAATCTCTTTTTGATTGAGCCTTTTTCCCTCTTGCTCTAATCGTTTTAAATAAGTTCCCAACTCTTCGCCTTTAGAGTAGGGCATAAGATAGTAAACCGTATTATTAACATTGCGTTCCAAAGATACAAATCCTGCTATGTTTTTGTGTGGTACACTGTTAATGGTTACAATATTTTGAGCCTCTTCTTCAAAAACTTTTTTCATCTTTTCATAAGATTTTAGTTTTTGTAAATGGGTCTCATCTTCGATGGCTACAGTACCATCCTCTTCACGATAAACTACTCCTTTTGGGAAAAATTCTTTAATAACAACCTTATTAAAACTGCCCTCTTCTTCAGCCAAGTAAGCAATTCCTAATGCACCTTGCCCTAAAAATTGTTGAATGGTGTATTTTCGTACAAAGGTGCTTCCCTCTTGAAGTGGGAGTGTAGTTTTTTTAACTTCATCTAAAAGAAACTCTTCACTTTCAAAATCCGTGCATTCTTCAAATACTTCAGCTTCAAAGATACTCTCGCCATCAGAGTCAAACATTGTTAATTGAGTTTGATTTTCTATATAAAAATTTTGATTCTTCATGCTACGCTTCCTACCTTTCACTTAAAACATTGAGCCGTGCTCGTAAAATTGGTTTTAAAACATAATCTATAATACGTTGTTTCCCTGAAATTATATCTACTGTGGCGACCATTCCCGTTCGGATTTTTAGTCTGTTCTTTGCCTCTCCTAAGTAATTTTTCTTAGTTTTTACCTCTATCTGATAGTAGCTTATTTTATCTATATTATCAATTATTGTATCAGCACTTATATTGACAACTTCTCCTTTTAATGAACCATAAATAGAAAAATCGTAGGCACTAAAACGGACAATGACCTCTTGCCCTAATCGAATAAATGCAATATCAGAAGGTCTAATCTTTGTTTGAATAATCAATCCTTCATCACTTGGAATAATCTCTATAATCTCTTCTCCTGCTTTTACAACACCTCCAATGGTATTAAAAAAGAGTCGTTGTACAACACCTGCTACAGGAGAGCGAACAGTCGCACGGCTTACACGGTCTTTTTTTGAGATATTAATCTGTTTTACTCTTGCAAGTTCCTCTTTTGCAAGGCTTAATGCTTCTATTGCTTTTTTTTGAAAATTAACTCTACTCTGTTTTATTTCCCCTCGAACTTCTTCGATTACAGAGTTTAGGCGAGGAATTGCTAATTTTGTGGCACTGTATTCTTGTTCAATGGAGCTTAATTTTTGTTGGGCTAAGTTAAGCTCATTTCGTGAGCCAACAAGTTGCTCTAGTAAATTTTTTTTCATCTGAACCTCTTGTCTTGTTAAGCTTAATCGGTGTTTTAAATGCTTTTTCTTAGCATTTTTCTCTTTTAACTCATTCTGTTTTTGAAAGAGTTGTCTCTTTAAAATATTTATCTCTTGTAGTAAAGAATTTTTATTGATATTGTAGAGTTGTAACTCTTGTTTCAAATTTTCTTCCAATAGACCTTTTTTAATAATAAAGTTTTTACCTTTTATCTCTGCATTTAAACGTAAGATTTTAGCTTTTAGGGCATAAATTTTTAGATTGTTCTCTTGCTCTTTACTCTGAAAATTTTTTTTCTCTAATTCAACCAAAATATCATCTACTTGAACGATGTCTCCCTCTTTAACCCAAACTTTGGAGATAATTCCCCCCTCTAAGTTTTGAATTGTTTGAACTCTTTTTGAAGGAACAACTTTTCCTGTACCTCGAATAAGTTGTTCAATTTGTGAAAGATACATCCACGATAAAAGGCTTAAAAAAAAGAGAAAAGAGAACCAGATAAGTACCCTTGAACTTTTTGTAGTACTTAGGAGTAATGCTTGAGAACGGCTATCAACATACTCTAAATGTGGAGCAATCTTTTTAGAGGAGTTTCGTAACTCTTTTTTAGAAATATTCCTATTTTCTAAGCTCATTTTTTACCTTTATACCTAATGCTTTTAAAACATTTTCTTGACTATCATCCAGTAAAATTTTGCCATCTTTGAGTAAAATAAGTCGCTTTGTCATCTTTAAAAGGGACTGTTTGTGGGTAATTAGTAGGAGTGTTTTCTTTTGTGCAAATGCTTTAATATTTTTTTCAACTAAGGCTTCATTGGTACTGTCCATAGCATTTGTGGGTTCATCTAGCAGTAAGATATTTGCCTCTTTTTTTATAAATGCTCTTGCCACACCGATGGCTTGTCGCTCTCCTCCTGAGAGTCCTTCTCCTCGCTCTTTTATTTGCATGTTGTATCCCAATTCACTGTTTGCTACAAAGTTTTCAACAGCACTCTTTTGACATGCTTCTATTAGGGCTTCATCACAAAGGCTCTCAACAGTATCTCTAAGGTTCTCTTGTAGGGTTCCCTTGAATAAGAGAATTTCTTGTGGAACATAGGCAATATATTTTTGTAGGCTGTAGGGGTTGAGCTGACGAATATCCACTCCATCTATTAAAATAACACCACTTTGAGGCTCGTATAGACCCATAATAAGTTTTAAAATAGTTGTTTTTCCTGAACCATTTGTTCCTATAATACCAACTTTTTCATGAGGTAAAATTTTAAAACTCACATTCTCTAAAATGTACTGTTTCGCGTTGGGATATTTGAACGTTACTTTTTTAAACTCAATGGTTCCATTGATTGATTTTCGTTCTATAAATCGTTGATTCTCTTTGTGGTCTATTGGTAAATTCATAATATTATCTAGCTGTTTATAGCTGTTTTTAGACTGTTCATAGTTTGAAATTAAAGATGCAAACTGGTTTAGTGGAGCCAATGCTCGTGAGGTTAACATAACCAAAGCAATCAATCCACCCATACTCAAAGATTGCTCTTCAATAGCATAGACCCCCAAAACAAGTACTGCCACTGTTGAGAGTTGAACTACAAAATTTGAGACAGTTGAAATGGAGTTTGATAAAAGGCGTAAGCGAATCTCCTCTTTGGCTATATTTCCTACGGACTCTTCCCATTTCCATTGTATACGGTTTTGTAACGAGAAACTTTTGATACTCTCAATGCTACTTAAGCTCTCAATCAAAATGGTATTTTTATGGGCAGAAGCGTGTGCAACTGATTTAATACTCTTTTGTAATGGATATTTGATGATAAAAGCATAAACAATAATTAAAAATGCAGATAAAAGAGGTACAAAAACAAGGCTACCACCGATAATAAAGATGACCCATAAAAATAGAAAGAAAAAAGGAAGGTCAATAATAGTACTCATAGAGGCTGAACTAAAAAAAGAGCGAATAGTTTCAAACTCTCTTAGATGACTAGCAAAAGAACCTACCGAAGAGAAACGGTGTGAAAGTTTTATTTTTAGTACCTGTTCAAAAATTCTAGAGGCGATAAGCACATCAGATTTTTTAGCAACAACTTCTAGGGTATAGGTGCGTAAAAGTTTGATTATTGTATCAAAAATATAGACAATAGCAATGGCAATTGTAAAAACCCACAAGGTGTCAAATGCTCCATTTGGAACAACTCTGTCATAGACATTCATAGTAAAAAGAGGTGTGGCTAACATAAAAAGGTTAAGTAGAAAAGAGGCAAGAAGAACATCAAAGTATAGTCCTTTGGAGTATGCAAGACTGTTCCAAAACCAATGTTTTTTTTTCTCTTTATTTTCGACTTTATGATGCTCTTGGAGACGCTCTTTCACAAGAAAAAAAGAGCCTACAAATTCTGATTCTAACTCTTTTAGCTCTATCCAGTAAGGTTCCTCTCCTGAAATTTGAGGAAAAATGATTTTGGCATGAGAACGCTCTTTATTTACTTGGGTTAAAATACAAACATTCTCCTCTTTTAATAGCAAAATAACAGGAAATAAAATTTTAGAAATTTTTTTGAGTTTAATGTTGCTAACGAGTTTAGATTTAAAACCTACATTCTCTGTTACTCTTGAAAAAATATCTTCTAATCCTTGATTCTTTTGAGAAAAAATTTCATTGAGAGAGAGCTTTGAATCAAGAGCCATCTCTTGGGTTAGCACTTGAAGAGTTAACTCTTTTTTATAGCGTTTAGCAACGATTATAAAAGCTTGAAGTAGGGCATTTTCCTCTCTCATCTTCTATCCAATATATCATTTAAATGAAACTCATCAATTAAGTTACCCATGCTATTTTTAAATTGAAAATATGCAACTATTTTGTCATAATGAACATTTGTCTTTTGACTTCTTGCATAGTTATACTCTTGTTTGATGTTTAAGAGGTCGATAACTGTTCGTTTATTATGCTGATACTCTATTTCATAAAGTTCACGAGTTCCTTGTAAAAATTCTAACTGTTCATCAAGGAGTTTTTCTTGCCGTTCTAACATTTCGTATTTCATTAATGCAACTCTAATTTTTCCCTCAATGTCTAATTTTATATCATCTAGTTCATAGATATTCATCTCAGATGTCTGTAGAGCAGAGAGTTGAGAAGCTTTGTTGGCTCCACCATTATAAAAGTTGTAGTTGAGTACAAGTGCAACTTTAGAACTCTCATCTTTTCCTTTAAAACCATTGAGATTATCACTCCATGTTTGTGAAACTTCTAAATTGATAGTGGGATAATCTTTAGCACCTTGCTGTTGGTAGATAGATTTTGAGATTTCTATCTTATGATTTTGAATTTGAGCTAAGTAACTCTTTTTTTGAGCCTCTAAAATTAGTGATTTTATCTGTTTTTCAGAGAACAAAAGCGTTGTGACAGGAGTATACATAGAAGAAGTAATGGGTTTCTTTCTTATAACTATCTGATAGTTTATTTCAGCATTTTTATACTCTCTTTCTCTTATAAGATAGTTGGTTTGAGCCAATTTTACCCGTGCTTTTGTCTGTCGTAAATCAGATTCATAACCCTCTCCCTCTTTAAGTCGCCGTTTAACTTTTTCTAGGCTATCCAAATGATTCCTAACATTTTGATGCTCTATCTCTAGGAGTTCCTTTCGCCTTAGTACTTCTAAATAAACTTGAATTATTAACAATGAAAGTTTATTTACTGTCTGAAAAAGTTTGTTTTTTGCTACGGCAACAGCAGACTCTTTTTCTGCGATTTCATGCTTAGTTTTAAAGCCATCAAAAAGATTGTATTTTCCTAATAGCCGACTACTTTTTGCATTGAGTTCACGAGAACCCTTAAAGCTAGAAGCTATCTTACTTTTTTCTTTGCCATACTCAGCAGAGAAGTCTAAGGTAGGGCTATATCCTGCTTTTGCTTTATCTAACTCATAGAGTTTGGATTGATAGTTAGCAAGCGAGGATTTGATTTTAGGGTGCGTATTGATGTTCTCTTTTAAGAGCCTTTCTAAGGAGTCAGCACCTAGTAAAAGAGGAAATACAAAAGAACAATATAAAATAGTTTTTAATTTTTTCATATAATTTTTTCCATAAACTCCATCATAATATAATATTAATTAATAGTCAATAAAAAAGTCACAAATATAGGGTGTGAATATGCTACAATAACTCTATGAAAAATGATATTGAGAGAGAACGACTAGCAACAATAGGCGAGATGATGGGCAATATCAGCCACCAGTGGAAGCAACCACTAAATAATATCTCACTACTGGTACTCAACATTGACAACACCTATCGAAAAGGGAATATGACCTTAGAATATATGCAAGATAAAGTTGAGGCAATTGAGGATACAATAGAATATATGTCCCAAACCATTGAAGATTTTTCAGATTATCTTAATCCTCATCGACAAAAAAATCGATTTTATCTTAGTGACAGTGTCGAGAAAGCGATGGAGTTAACCATGCCAAGTTTAACAAAGAGTCAAATTGATATTATTTTTTATGATGAAGATGATTATGAATTTTATGGTAGAAAAAATGAGTTAACGCAAGTGTTGATTATTCTTATAAATAATGCAAAAGATGCTCTCTTAAAAGACAAAAATAATCACTCTAAAAGTATTAATATTATTCTTGAACAGTTGGATAAAGATTTTATTTTGACCATTCAAGATAATGGATTAGGTGTGCCACCCGAACTTTTTGATAAAATTTTTGAGCCTTATTTTTCAACTAATGAGCAGACAAAAGGGAGAGGCTTAGGACTCTATATGTCTAAAAAAATTATTGCTGAAGGGTTTAATGGAAAAATAGAGGTGTCAAATAATAATGGAGCTATTTTCAAGTTGATTATTCCTGCCAATATAGAGTAGAGTTTTACTCTATATAGTAGCCAAATCCTGTGCGTGTTTTTAGAATTTTCTCAGGAAGTTTTCTACGAAGTTTTTTTATCATAGAACGTACAGCATTTTGAGAAGGGACTTCATTTCCCCAAAGTCTATCTATTTCATCATAAGAGATGGATTTCTTATCGGCTAAAATAGAAAGAAAATCACGTTCTTTTTTTGTAAGTGATTCCTCTTTTCGATTAAAATAGAGAAGCGAAGAGTCTTTGTCAAGCATAATATTAGGTGTTAGCTCTACAAGGTTTACATTGGAAAATGCAAGGTTTAGTGTTGTTAAGAGTTCACGAACTTTTTTAGAGGTTAAAGGTTTGACAACATACTGTTCAAGCTTAAAAGGGATTGCTTCTAAAAGGTATTCTATCTTTGTGTGTGCTGACATCACTACAAGATGAATTTTGTTGTCGGTTTCACGAATTTTTTCTAAAAGGTCAAGCCCACTCATACTGGCCATTTCAATGTCTGTAATAATAATGTTTATGGATTCATTCCTAAAGATTTCATACCCTTCTTCAGCAGAAGAGGCTGTATGAAAATAGGCAAAATATTCAGAGATGAGTTCTGTAACATTATCACGGATAGCTTTTTCATCTTCAATGTAAAGTACCGTTTTCTCTTTTAAATATTTATACATAGCTCTATTATATAGATTTTAGATAAAAATTTGCTATTATCTTATAAAATTAAACTCTTAATACTTCTTATTGTTCTGAACAAGTAAATCATCTTTGCTCAATTCATCCAATAAATTTCCAATACTCTTTAATGAAAAAAGCTGAACATTAGCTCCTTTCTCTTTTTTGAGTTCTTGTGAAAATTTATTTTTAGAATAAACGACAAAGTTTTCTATCTTTAGTTCAGCTTTTGATGCATCTTCTTTTAATTTACTCAGTTCGGACTTATTGGCTTTTTTCTTGGTGTGTTTACATGTTCCTGCAATCATTTTTCCAGATTTTGTTTTGGCTAAAATATCAATATCTACCAAAGTGTCCCAATATGACCCTATTTTCACAATAGGGTCTTCTTGATAGCTTTTACGCACAAGTTCCATAACTAGTTGAGTATAAATTAAATCAGAAAAGCCTTGCTTGGTATGATTCCACTTTGCTTTAAACTCATCGTACTCTCCTGCTTTAATTCCTTTGTAATTAGGAGAGATAGTCGCAAACCAAAAACGCATAAATGGCTGAACAAAAAGAAGTTTATTCGATACTTTATCGCCATCTTTCATAGGAAGCTCCACCGATGTATCTAAAACCAAAAGGTTATTGTCAATGAGAAAATCAATAGAATTTTCGCCTTCAAATTTATCTACTTTTGCCTTTTTTATAGCAGAAAATTCTCTTCTATCGCCCAAAGCAAGAGCTGTTAAAATTTTATGATGTGTAGGATTACTTCGTGTAATTTTGGTAGTATCGCCATGAATATATTGGTAGTTTTTTAAAACTTTCTCTTCAATGAGTTCATCTAAGGGTTTACTCATATCCACACGCCAACCCATACCCCCAAAAACAGTAAAGTATTCTATGGCATCTTCTAAGTTAGTAGTATTGTTTTGAAAACAAAAAGAGCGAAATTGTTGTAAGAGTGTAGGGTATTTTGACATAAGTTTTTGACCTTAAATAGTTGTTTGCTGTAGTATTATCAAAATTATAGCGAAAAAGCACCTAATTCACGGGGTGGAGTTGTCAACTCTTCAGATTAAGAAGATTAGACTCTTTAAAGAAGTCTAATTTTAAAGTTTGTCAACTGTAAAA
>CAYPCV010000118.1:0-9938 GCA_964409295.1 uncultured Sulfurovum sp. | reverse complement strand
AATTTATAAATAAAATAGTCCATAAAAATATTATTTGTTTAAATATATATCTCATATCTTGACCTTTCTTAAGAAAAAGAATTAATA
This sequence comes from uncultured Sulfurovum sp., assembly GCA_964409295.1. Taxonomy (GTDB): domain Bacteria; phylum Campylobacterota; class Campylobacteria; order Campylobacterales; family Sulfurovaceae; genus UBA1140. The sequence continues at coordinate 9,851 of CAYPCV010000118.1, read as the reverse complement.
TATTTATTGTAGCATCTTTTTAATTAAAATTAAAAGTTAATATTTTTTTTAAGTTAAGAATAAGTTATCTCTGTGTAATCTTAAAAGCCTCTCCAATAGCTTTAATAAATGAAGACCTTACTGCTCCCTCTTCTAATGCTCCATACGCTGCGGCTGTTGTTCCACCTGGACTCATTACAGAATCTTTAATCAAAGCAGGGTGGTTAGATGCAATAAGTGGTGCAAATCCTTTAAACAGGGAATTTGTTATGCCTATAGCATCTGGGCGTTTCATTCCCTCTTTTACCAAGCCATCCATCATCGCTTCTGCAACTAGTGTCAAAAGTGCAGGACCTGAACCTGCAACAGCTGTTGCAATGTCTACCTCTTTTTCACTATCTACCCAAAAGGTATCTCCAATAGCTGAAAAAAGTTTCATTGCTTCCTCTTTTTTTGCATGGTCTCCTGTAATTACCGAAGTTGATGCTCCAAATTTTGCAGAGACATTGGGCATAATTCTTACATGATTCTGTGCAGGAATACTCTCTTTTAATGCTTTTATAGTTGTTCCTGCCAATACAGAATAGACACTTAGGGCTTGACCTTTAATCTGTTCTGAGACCGAAGCTAAGGCATACGGTTTTACAGCTAATAAAATATTTTTACCCATAATATCAAAATCTTTCAAAGCATATATATTGGCAGAAAACTCCTCTTTTATCTTCTCTAATTTAGAAATATCTCTTGCTACAAACTCCAATCTATAGCTCTCTTTTAATCCATGAGCGATTGCCATTGCCATTGCTCCAGGTCCAATAATTGTTAATGTCAACTTTTATCCTTAAGGGTGTGATTTTTGGCGATTATAGCAAAATATAATAGAGTTTGAGGTATTATATTTGTTTGAAAAATAAGACATAAGGTCAATGATGAAAATAGTAAGAAATATTAAAAAAACATTTACTCTGCTAATGTTTGTAGCTCTTTTTTTAGGATGTAGCTCCAAAGATGCTGTAAATGAGTATGATAAATCGGCACTCTATTGGTATAAACATATTGTCAAAGAGGTTGCCTCATCTAACCTAGATAAAGCAGATAACTATTACATATCATTGCGAAGTGAACACATGCGTTCGCCTGTTCTTCCTACAGCTACGATGTTTCTAGCACAAGCACATATGGAAGACCAAGCGTTTATTATGGCCGATTACTATTTGGATGAATATTTAAAAAAATATGCAACAGGTTCTGGTATTGAACAGGCAAAATTTTTAAAAATTAAAGCAGCTTTTTTAGGAATTAAAGATATTAATAAAGACCAGAAGTTAATGATAGATACTTTAGCTGACGTGGATTCGTTTGTAAACGTTTACCCTTCATCTATCTACTTACCCGTAGTACAGACCATTCGTGTACGTTTAAACATGGCTCAATATATGCTCAATGAAAATATTGCAAATCTATATGCTCGTATAGGTAAAGATAAAGCAGCCGATATTTATAGAGCTAAAAATACAAATTCTCCACTCAATATTGCAGATATTAAAGCACCAAAAGTTGGCTTTTTAGACTCTGTATTTAATTAATTTAGGATAGCAATGCAACTTAGTAATTACGAACCATTTCCAACGAAAATACCTGTGGTTATAGAAGATAAACTTTTTCTATATCCCTTTATGATAAGCCCTGTTTTTTTAAGTAAAAAAGAGGATATTGATGCGATAACTTATGCCATGGAAAAGAATTCTCTGATTTTATTGACCACAACAAAAGAGAGTTTTGAAGGTTCAAGAGAGAAAGAGGATATTCATCACATCGGTGTTGTTGGCTCGATTATGCGTAAAGTTAATATTCCAGACGGCAGAGTTAAAATTCTTTTTCAAGGATTAGCAAAAGGGGAGATTACAGGAGAGTTAGAGACAGTCTCTTTTGATGAAAGCTCTTTTCAGCAGGCTACTGTAGATTTAATTGAAAATCCAAATTATGATGAACTTAAGATTCAAGCTTTAATTGGTGTATTAAATGAAAAAATACAACAGCTCTCTAAAGTGAACAACTCTATTCCTTCTGATTTACTCAAAACTATTTCCGAAACAGATAATCCTTATCGTATTGTCGATTTGGTCTCTTCCTTGTTGAAGCTCTCTAAAACCGAAGCTTACGGTATCTATACCGAAGAAGATATTGAACAGCGTTTGATGAAAGTTGTTGATATTATTGTCTCAGAGATGGAGTCTGCTAGAGTAGAGCGTGAGATACGCTCTAAAGTACATACTAAAATAGAGAAAACCAATAAAGAGTATTTTCTAAAAGAGCAGATTAAAGAGATTAACAAAGAGTTAGGAGTTGATGCACAACGCGAAGAGGAGCTTGAAGAGTTTAGAAAAAAACTTGAACTTTTAAAACCTTTGGTCGAAGAAGATACCCATAATGAAATATCAAAACAGTTGGAACGTTTTGCTCGTATGCACCCTGATTCTGCTGATGCCAGTCAAATACAGAGTTATTTAGAGTGGGTTTTTGAACTTCCTTTTGGTAAAATAAGTGATAAAGCTTTAAAAGTTTTAGACGTTAAAAATCGACTCAATACTGACCACTTTTCATTAGAAAAAGCCAAAGAGCGAATTGTAGAGTTCTTTTCAGTTCGAGAGTTGGCAGAAAAAAGAGATATCACACTAGATGCAAGTGCAGGAACGATTTTATGTTTCTATGGACCTCCTGGTGTAGGTAAAACCTCTTTAGCAAACTCTATCTCAAAAGCTTTAGAACGTCCATTGGTTCGTATTGCTTTGGGTGGAATGGAAGATGTAAACGAGTTACGAGGACACCGAAGAACCTATGTTGGTGCAATGCCTGGGCGAATTGTACAGGGCTTGATAACAGCAAAAAGTATGGACCCTGTGGTGGTTTTAGATGAGATTGACAAAGTAGGAAGAGGGCATCGTGGAGACCCAACTTCTGTGCTTTTAGAAATCTTAGACCCAGAGCAAAACCATGAATACCGTGACTACTATTTAAACTTTAATATTGACCTCTCTAAAGCTATTTTTATAGCAACAGCTAACGATGTTGGGCAGATTCCTGCACCTCTTCGTGATAGAATGGAGTTTATATCGGTTAGCTCATATACCCCAGGAGAGAAGCTTGAAATAGCAAAACAGTATTTGATTCCACAAGAGTTAAAAAAACATGCTCTAAACTCAGAAGAGTTTGAGATTACAGACAAAGCCTTGAAACTACTTATTGATGAGTATACCAGAGAACCAGGGGTCAGAGGACTTCGTCGAAAAGTAGCAGGATTGATGCGTAAATCAGCGCTTAAACTTCTAAGTGCCGAAGAAGAAGCGAAGATAAAAATTAAAGTCAAAGATTTACCCGAGTTTGCAGATAAAAAAGTATTTGAAGCCTCTTCGGTGGATAAACAACCACTAATCGGTGTGGTTAATGGCTTGGCATGGACTTCTGTGGGTGGCGATGTTCTTAAAATAGAAGCCATAAAACTCAAAGGAAAAGGGGCTGTAAAGCTTACAGGTAGCCTTGGAAAAGTGATGCAAGAGTCTGTCTATATTGCTTTTTCAGTGGTTAAGATTCTTATTGATAACGGTATGTTGAAAATCCCTAAAAAGATTATTCCACTGCACAGTAAAGATAACGAGACCAACGAAAATATAGATGTAAGTGAAGTCTATAAGCGTTATGATTTACATATTCATGTTCCAGAAGGGGCAACCCCAAAAGATGGACCAAGTGCAGGTATTACCATGGCTGTTGCGATTGCATCAATTTTATCCGAAAAAAGAATCAACAATAATGTTGCCATGACAGGCGAGCTTACCTTGACAGGTAAAGTTTTACCAATTGGAGGATTAAAAGAAAAACTCATCGCAGCGTATAAATCAGGCGTAACCAAAGCACTAATTCCAGATAAAAACTACGAACGAGATTTAGATGAAATCCCAGATGAAGTAAAAAAAGCAATAGAGATTATTCCTGTTTCGGTTATTGATGAGGTCTTAGCTGAAGCATTAATTTAGAGAGTACTTTAAAAAAGTACTCTCATCCTTCATAGTTTATACACTATAATTTCAGCATGCAAAATCTACCTATAAATCATGTTATTCCAGAACTAAAAAAACTTTTAAATCTAAACAGCAAACTTGTGCTTCAAGCTCCTACAGGAGCAGGAAAAACTACAGCTCTGCCACTTGCTCTGCTTCATGAATCGTGGTTAGAGGGCAAAAAAATAATTATGCTTGAACCCCGTCGTTTGGCTGTTCGCTCTTCGGCTTCTCGTATGGCTGAACTTCTTGGCGAAAAGGTGGGTCAGAGGGTTGGCTATCAGATTAAGATGGAGTCGGTGCAGAGTGAAGCTACCCAAATATTGATTGTGACAGAGGGAATATTGACCCGTAAACTGCAACATGACCCAATGTTAGAAGATGTGGCACTTATTATTTTTGATGAGTTTCACGAGCGTTCACTTCATGCCGATTTGTCGTTGGCATTGGCTTTAGAGGCTCAATCTCTTCTGCGTGAAGATTTAAAAATTTTGATTATGTCTGCAACGCTCAATACATTGGCTATCTCAAAGCTATTAGATAACGCCCCAATTGTTCAGAGCCAAGGGCGTTCTTTTCCTGTAGAGCGAATCTATCTTGACCCAACTACAGCCCTGCCAACCAAAAGAGAGTTACCTTTTTATGTGGCTAAACGGTTATTAAAATTGATTGAGAACGAAGAGGGGAATATTTTGGTTTTTCTTTCAGGAGTAGGAGAGATAAAGAGTGTAGAGAAGTTGTTAAAAGAGGCTAAATTACAAGATGTCTATATCTCTACTCTCTATGGAAACTTAAATAAGAGAGAACAAGATTTAGCCATAAAAGCCCCACCAAAAGGGAGTCGAAAAGTGGTACTTAGCACCAATATTGCTCAAACCTCTTTGACCATAGAGGGGATAAAAATTGTGGTGGATAGTGGGCTTCAGAATGTTGCTGTGTTTAACCCTCTTTCGGGAATGAATAGATTAGAGAGACGCTTTATATCACAAGATTCAGCCACCCAAAGGGCAGGAAGAGCAGGGCGACTTTCGGCAGGAAAGGCTTATCATCTTTGGCACAAATCAAAGATACTCTTAAAACATGATGTTCCCGAAATTCTTTTGGCAGATTTAACCCAATTGGTACTAGAGTTGGCTCTTTGGGGCAGTAATGATATAGGCACACTCTTATGGATGGACACCCCACCATCTTCTGCTGTGAGTCACGCTAAAAATCTACTTATTAAATTGGGAGCATTAGAAAAAAATGGCGTTATAACCAAACATGGAGAGGCGATAAGCCGTTTTCCTTTACATCCACGACTTGCCCACACCATGATACAAGCCAAAGAGTTGGGGCTAGAGTATGAAGCTTCTTTGCTATGTGCTATTTTAACTGAAAAAGATTTTACCAATAACCGTTCAGCAGATTTAAAAGAGCGTGTTATTTTGCTTGATGAGGTTAATAAAAACAGAAAAATTCATCAACAAATCAATATTAAACAGGCACGATATATTTTGAAAATAGCCAATAGATTAACCACTATCTCAACCAACAGGAAATTAAAGAGTGAACTCTTAGGTGTTCTACTATCTTTTGCCTACCCCGATAGAATCGCCCAACTACGTTATAACAACCAAGGTACATATCTACTTAGCAATGGAAAAGGGGCAAATCTGCACCAAGAAGATGAGCTGTTTAACTCACGATTTTTGGTTATTGCAGACCTTGACGCAAAAACCACCAATGCCACCATATATAAAGCGATAGAGATAACCAAAGCCCAAATAGAGGAGTATCTAACCCAGCAGATAGAAGAGCATAATATTGTAACATGGAACGAAGAGCAAGAGAGAGTAGATGTTAAAAGAGTAGAGCGTTTGGGTTCGATTGTCCTAAAAGAGCTACAGACCAACTATGCTTCAAATGAAGAGATTTGTGAAGTGTTAATCGAAGAGTTAGAAGAGCTTGGATTAGATGCTATGTATTGGTCTAAAGAGGCAACCGATTTAAGAGCCAGAGTCAACTTTGTAAACCATTATGGTATCGGTTTTCCTGATTTCTCAGATGCGTATCTTTTAGATAATATGGATGATTGGCTAGCCCCTTATTTGAATGGCATAAAGAGTTTAAAAGAGGTAAAAGCGTTAGATTTATACACTATTTTATTAAGCAAATTCAGCTACGAAAAGAGCCAACAACTAGAGAGATTAGCCCCCACAAAAATAAGAGTAGCCAGTGGTTCAAATATAGCCATCAACTACGAAAACCCCAGTCAACCAATCTTGGCTGTACGACTACAAGAGATGTTTGGAACAAAAAATACCCCAACACTTTTAGACGGCAAAGTAAAACTAATGATTCATCTGCTATCTCCTGCCCAAAGACCCGTACAGATTACCCAAGATTTAGAGAGCTTTTGGAAAAACAGTTATGAAGATGTAAAAAAAGAGCTAAGAGGAAAATACAAAAAACACTACTGGGCAGACGACCCTTTAAACGCAAAAGCTACTTCTCGGATTAAGAGGTTTATGTGATTATTTAAGAATAGTTTTTACTTTTTCCCTTTTCCCTTTTCTAACTCTATTTTCCAAAAGTCTGAAAGTAGTGATTCATCTTCGGGGCTTGTTTGTTCCGATATTAAATCTTTTCCTTGAAACTTTTTTGGAATTATAGCTGATTCTTGGGTTAAAAAAATATGAAAAAGTTAAAACTGGCTATAATACCACTAATTATATGAGTTTAGAACTCTAACTCAATTACTATTTCTTATTTATCAAGGTATTTATTATTATGTCATTTTCAACATTGGGGCTTTCAGACCCTATTTTAAAAGCTATTACAGAGACAGGTTACACTACGCCCACGCCGATTCAGGCAAAAGCTATTCCTCTTATTTTAAAGGGAGACGACGTTTTAGCCGCAGCCCAAACAGGCACAGGAAAAACAGCAGGGTTTACTTTGCCTCTTTTAGAGCGAATGGTGCAACATCATAAACCGTCTCAGTCACATCGTGGACAACCAAAACGTCATATTCGTGCATTAATTTTAACGCCTACGCGTGAACTAGCAGCCCAAATTGGCGAAAATGTAGAGATGTATTCACGCTATTTACCGTATAAATCAACAGTAATCTTTGGTGGGGTAAATATTAATCGCCAAATTAATGTAATAAAAAATGGGATAGATATTTTAATCGCAACCCCAGGGCGACTGCTTGACCTTGCAAGTCAAAGGGTTGTTGACCTCTCAAAGGTTGAAACTTTGGTTTTAGATGAAGCTGACCGTATGTTAGACATGGGCTTTATTCATGATATTAAAAAAATTGTGCGTCTTGTGCCAAAACAGAGACAAACTCTGCTTTTTTCAGCAACATTCTCAAAAGAGATAAAAGCTTTAGCCTCTGGTTTTCAACACAATCCCTCTTTGGTAGAGGTGGCAACACAGAACAAAACAGCCGACCGTATAGCACAACTGGTGCATCCTGTGGATAAAAGCAAAAAAAGAATGCTACTCTCTAAACTTATTAAAGATGGTGGATGGAAACAGGTTTTGGTATTTACACGAACAAAACATGGTGCAAACAAACTTTGTGAATATTTAGAACAACAGGGGATTAATTCGGCTGCGATTCATGGAAACAAGAGTCAAGGGGCAAGAACCAAAGCTTTGGCAAACTTTAAAGCCAATAAAATTAGAGTTTTAGTAGCCACAGACATCGCTGCAAGAGGAATTGATATTGATATGTTGCCTCATGTTGTAAACTTTGAGCTTCCTAATGTACCCGAAGATTATGTGCATAGAATAGGAAGAACAGGACGAGCAGGAAGAGAAGGGGAGGCACTATCTTTGGTCTGTGTTGATGAGAATGATTACTTACGAGGCATAGAGCGTCTGATTGGTCAAAAAATTAACAAAGTTGTGGTAAAAGGGTTTGAAGTAGACTCAAGCATAAAAGCAGAACCGATTAACCAAGGTGGAGGAAGAGGGCGACGTGGTGGAGGTCGCCACAAGGTTTCAAATGAAAAGCCCAAAGAGAAGAGTGGAGAAGAGAAAAGTGGTGGTAATAGCCGTAATAGAAACAGAAAACGTAGAAGAAATAGGAGTTCTCAAGGTTCTAAAGAGGCTTAAATTTGAGCTATATTTTTTAGCAATTGTTCAGAAACAGTTGCTAAACTACCTTTTCAAACTCCTTAATCTTCTCTTCCCTCTCTTTATAATCTCCAAGATAATGTTTTACCAACCCCCCAAAGTTAGCCGAATGGTTCTTGTGTCTAATGTGTGCCAACTCAGATGTGTCAACCCAAAAACATACACAAAAATAATTCCTTAGGCAACTCGCTCATTTAATAACATTTTAGCAGTTAATTTATTAGTAGTCATTTTTGTAGTCCTTGGTAGTCTTTTTTTTAAGTGACTACTTATATTACTACTCTTTAACTTAGACGTTAAAAGGGCTTTGGATTATTGTTTCTTGGTACTTTGTAGATGGTTTTGAATGAGATTAAAATGTGAAGTGGTAGTAAGAGGGGGACTCGAACCCCCGACCTCCGGCTTATGAGACCAGCGCTCTAACCAGCTGAGCTACCTTACCACACATAATTTTGAAGTGGCGAAATTTTAGCCAAAAGAGTCTTAGATGTCAAGCTTTTTTTTAATTTTTTCTATTTAAATTTATTTTTCAATAAAGTTTAGCTATAAAGACTAAAGTTTATTGATTTAATTTTAACAACACATTGACTTTTATAGAAAAATATATTACTATTGCAAAAATTTATAAAATTAAGGAGTACCAATGTCATTTCAACCATTAGGTAATCGTGTTCTTATTTTAAGAGAAACACAGACAAATACAACAGCATCGGGAATTATTATCCCAGATAGTGCAAAAGAGAAACCTCTACAAGGTAAAGTTATCGCTGTAGGTAAAGATGCTATTGAAGTAGGTATTAGTGAGGGGGACACCGTTGTGTTTCCAAAGTTTGGTGGTTCAGAGATTTCAATAGATGGAACAGAGTACCTTATTATGAGCAGTGATGATATTTTAGGGGTGATGAATTAATGGCAAAAGAGATATTTTTTTCGGACAAAGCACGAAGTGGACTCTTTGCAGGAGTTAGCCAACTGGCAGATGCAGTGAAAGTAACCATGGGACCTCGTGGACGTAATGTTCTTATTCAACGCTCATATGGAGCGCCACACATCACCAAAGATGGTGTATCGGTGGCTCGTGAGATTGAGCTAAGTGATACGCTAGAGAACATGGGTGCACAACTGGTTAAAGAGGTAGCATCTAACACCGCTGATGAGGCAGGTGATGGGACGACTACGGCTACTGTATTGGCTCATGCTATCTTTAAAGAGGGTCTACGAAACGTTACAGCAGGGGCAAATCCTATTGAGATTAAACGTGGAATGGACAAAGCGTGTACCGCAATTATAGAAGAGCTAAAGGCGATGAGCCAAGAGGTTCAAGACAAAAAAGAGATTGCACAGGTGGCGACCATCTCGGCGAACTCTGATGAGACCATTGGTAATCTGATTGCTGAAGCGATGGAGCAGGTGGGTAAAGATGGTGTAATTACAGTAGAAGAGGCAAAAGGGATTGAAGATGAGCTAGAAGTGGTTGAGGGAATGCAGTTTGACCGTGGATATCTCTCTCCTTACTTTGTGACCAACTCGGAAAAGATGACGTGTGAGCTTGACAATCCTCTTCTTTTATTGACAGACAGTAAAATCACTTCACTTAAAGATCTTGTGCCTATCTTGGAGCAGATTCAACAGACAGGACGACCTCTTTTAATTATCGCTGATGATTTAGAGGGTGAAGCGTTA
>CAYPCV010000117.1:0-4278 GCA_964409295.1 uncultured Sulfurovum sp. | reverse complement strand
AACTGGTTATGCAATTTCAAAGAACATAGGCTCTATTGTTATTGGAGATTTTTCAGATATTAAACAAAATATTAATATTGGTAAGAAAAACAACCAAAACTTTGTAAATATTCCTTATGGCATATTCAAAAGAAAATTACAAAGTAAATGTGAACAATTAGGCATAGACTATCATCTTCAAGAAGAAAGCTATACTTCTAAATGTTCTTATCTTGACAATGAACCTGTAAAAAAACACGATACCTATAAAGGTAAACGAGTTAAAAGAGGTTTGTTTAGAACCTCACAAGGATATTTAATAAATGCAGATGTTAATGGCTCTGCAAATATCCTTGTCAAATTCTTAACAAGTAACTCTCAGCACCTACCAAAAGTAGTAGCCAAGAGATATGGGTGTGTTAACCATCCACCAAGATTAAAATTAAACGACTTAGTCGCTTAAAAATCTTCAAGCCTCACCCTTTAGGGTGGGGTAGTTGACTCTTAGTTAAAGATTGATGCCCCAAGAAATTCAAACTGTCCAAGCTCACGCTCTATCTCTAACAGACGATTATATTTAGCGATTCTATCACTTCTTGCTGTTGAACCTGTTTTAATTTCGCCTGTATTAAGCGCTACTGCAAAGTCTGCAATAAAAGTATCTTCACTCTCTCCTGAACGGTGGCTCATTACACAAGTATAACCATTTCTTTGAGCTAATCTAATGGTCTGCATAGTCTCAGAAACTGTTCCAATTTGATTTGGTTTAATCAAAATAGAGTTTGCAATTCCTTTTTCAATACCCTCTGCTAAAATAGAAACGTTTGTTACAAAAAGGTCATCTCCAACAATCTGAACGGTATCTCCAAGTCTATCAGTTAAAATTTTCCAACCATCCCAATCGTCTTCGCTTAATCCATCTTCAATTGAAACAATAGGATACTTCGCACATAAATCTGCATAGTAATCTACCAATTCAGAGGCTGTAATTTCACGATTTTCTGATTTAAGAACATAAAGCCCTTCCTCATTAATAATTTCAGATGCAGCAACATCAAGAGCCAATACAATCTCTTCTCCTGCTTTATAACCTGCTTTATCAATCGCCTTCATAATTACTTCAAGTGGTTCTTCATTACTTTTTAGGTTTGGAGCAAATCCACCCTCATCGCCTACAGCTGTGCTTTCTCCCATAGCATCAATAATTTTTTTAAGGTGTTGGTAAATCTCTGATGTTGCTTGAAGTCCTCTAGAGAAGCTTTCAAATCCAACAGGCATAATCATATACTCTTGGAAATCTACCGAGTTATTTGCATGCTCTCCACCATTAATAATATTGTACATAGGAACAGGAAGCGTTACAGCATTTGCCCCACCAAGGTATCGGTAAAGTGGCATATTAAGCGATTTTGCAGCAGCACGAGCCACAGCCATAGAGACACCAAGAACAGCATTTGCTCCAAGCTCTCCATAATTATCTGTACCATCGACACTCTTCATAACCAAGTCAATCTCTGCTTGATTAAAAGGAGAAAGCCCCACAACAGCGTCGCCAATTTTACTATTTACATTTTCACATGCTTTTAGTACGCCTTTTCCTAAATAACGGTCTCCACCATCACGAAGCTCTAACGCTTCACGCTTTCCTGTACTTGCTCCTGATGGGACAATAGCTGATGCTACTGTTCCATCACTCAAACTTACTGTTGCTTGAACGGTAGGATTACCACGACTGTCCATTACCTCATCTGCTCTTACATCATCAATAAAAACCATTTCTTACCCTTAGAGTTATTTTAAATTGACGAAGTTTAACATATTGTCGCATAGAAAAAGGAGAACATAAATAGAGGATTCATGTTTATAAAATTATTTGTGAACTATTGACGCTTTCTTTAAATTTAGACAAACAACAAAACACATCGTATCTTATCGTAAGAGACCTCTCCATTTAGTGCATCAAAAATAGGTTTCAATCGTAATTTTCCATCTTCTGAAAAGTTATCTTCTTTCTGCTCTTTTTCCAATTTTGTAATCATCTTTTCAATCGATTTGACAACACGCCCTTTGGGTTTAAACTTACTCAAATCAATCGTAGAGTCCTCTTTTTTCAGCGTAGAGAGATGATTAATAATCGTCCCCTCGGTCACTCCTCGACTCTGTGCTATCTGTTTGATACTATCACAACTCTCTAGCAACACTTTTGTTTTTAAATGGGTAGGTACATCACTCTTTGTAGATGTTTTTCCTGCTCTAATCAACTTTTTCTCTTCTTCTATCTGCACAAAAGAGAGCAACCCACCTAAACTTTTTATATGGTTAGAGTGACTTAATTCAAGCTCCTCTTCACTGTAACTCTCTATCTCTTCACTCGCTTTCAAAGAAGCCTTTTTTATAGGTTCATCAATTCTTAGAGTCAACGGTTCAACCCGTAATGCCATCTCGTTAATTCCTATCAGACGTAAACCCTCGATATTTTTCAGACGAGAGAGTGCCACATACCCCTGCCCCACTTCAAAGGTTTTAGACAAATCTATCTCAGCAGAATCAAGTGTCATCCCTTGTGATTTATGAATGGTAATAGCCCAAGCCAAACGCAAAGGAATCTGTGAAACTGTAGCAATATTTTCCCCTTTATCATTTTCAAGTATCCAATCTTCTGGCTGTACCCGTATTTTTTGACCTGTAGATGTTTGAACTACAGGAATATCCCCCTCAAAACCAAGAACTACTCCTGTTGTACCATTAACATAATTTTTATCTGGATTGTTTTTTATAAAAAGAACCACAGCACCTTTTTTGAGAGTCAACTCCTCTAAAACTAATGCTGTTTTAAAAATTTTCTCTATATTTTTCGCTGACCCTTTGGAGGTATAAGTAAAAGAATATGGCTTCTCTTGTAGTTTCGCCAACTCTCCTAAATTTATTCTGTCCACATCAATATTGTGTGTATAGAGTTTGGTAGGTCTAAAGTTAGAATTCAACTCTTTATAGAAACGGCTCTCTAATAAGGCATGTGAACTCTCTGAAACAGAAGCCAATCTAATCTCATCAAGTATTTGAATTAACCTATCGTCATCTTGTCTAAACTTTTGTTGCAGATAACAACTTTTTAAGCCCAAGGCTTTCCAAACAGGCGTTTGCCAAGCAAAACGTTTCTCTTTGAACTCTTTGCTTACTGGTGGTAATTGAAAGAAATCTCCAGAGATAATAACCTGCACCCCACCAAATGGCTCTGGGTTATTTTTGAACGCACGCAGTACCTTATCCATCGAAGCAAAGATTTCAGGCGAAACCATTGAAACCTCATCAATAATAAGCAGTTTTAATTTAGAAAATCGACTTTTTAAATAACTTTTTTCCAGTAAGAACTCAACATAACCATTATCCACCACCGTATCGCGAATCCCCAAAGCAAAAAAGGAGTGTATCGTCTGCCCTTTTAGATGCGATGCAGCAATACCTGTTGGGGCAACAATAGTCGGATAGATACGTCGCTCTTTTAAATATTGAATGTACTGATTCAAAAGGTAGGTTTTACCCGTACCTGCTGAACCTGTGATAAAAACATTTTTGCCTGATTTTAGTATGTTGAGTGCTGTTTCTTGTTTCATACAAGTATTTTAACATGAAATGTTTATTTTTATCCAAAATATGACAAATTGTCATTATTTTTAAAATCTTAGAGCTTTAACACAATAATAATAATATCCTTATTTGATTTTGAAAAGTTATAGCTTTTCTAAAGTAAATTGAATTGATAAATAGCAATAAGTGTATAAGCACAACAGAAAAATAAGCACTAATCTGCTAAAATAGCCCTCTTATAAAAGTCTCACAAATCAAAAGGTTTAATAATAATGAATAAGAGCAAAGATTTTTTACGAAGAATAGTAGAAGAAGATTTAAAGTCAAACAAATACCAAGAGGTAGTAACAAGATTTCCCCCAGAACCAAATGGTTTCCCACACATCGGTCATGCTAAGTCTATTACCATCAATTTTGGAATTGCCAAAGAGTACAACGGACACTGTAACCTAAGAATGGACGACACCAACCCCACCACAGAAGATACCCAATATGTTGAAGCACTAAAAGATGCTGTAGAGTGGCTAGGGTTTGAGTGGGACAAGAATGTGCGTTATACCTCTGACTATTTTCCTCAAATTCATGCCTATGCGATTGAACTTATCAAAATGGGTAAAGCCTATGTAGACAGTACCAACGAAGCGGAGATGCGTGAACTTCGTGGAACAGTAACAGAAGCAGGAAAAAGAAGCAAATACGCCGAGCGTTCTG
>CAYPCV010000116.1:0-5347 GCA_964409295.1 uncultured Sulfurovum sp. | reverse complement strand
TTTTCGTATTCATCTATTTTACCCTCACAATACTTTTTTTAACTATCTTCTTAGTCTTAGAGTTTACCCAACCCGTAAAAACAACCTCATCTACTTTTCCACTCACAGAACTAGCGTTTGTTTTTATATGCTCTTCGGTGTCAAACTCATCTCCTAAAACTACCTTTTGTACTTCATACATAGGGTAGGCTCTGTTGTAACCCTCAAAAAAGAAGTAAAAGATAGATTTTAAACTTTTTATGTCAGAATTTTCCTCTTCTCTCAACTCATCTTTTACATAGTCCCAAAAACTGCCAATATTTTTCTCTTGTAAACCACAAGCCAAAAAACCTTTTAGAGAATCATCTTTAAAAATCCCCTTTAGAGATGCTTTGGTAGCAGAACTTAATCCCTCGTAAAGAGCATAAGTAGTGAGTTCTTTCTCAAAGTTATCTCTGTAAAAATCTACTTTTTTAGAGAGCTTATTTTTTTCAGACTCCATCTCTTTAATCTCAGTTTTAAGTCTATTTTTTGCCTCTTCTAGCTCTCTCAACTCATTGTCTTTAACATTAACATTTCTGGTTAAATTTTCAGTTTTAACCTCTTCATCTGCAAAACACTTTTTAAATTTTTCCACAAAACCTTTTAACATCTCTATCTCCTCATCTTTCTCTTTTATAATATCTTCTAAATTATTTTCTTTTTTCTTTTTTGATTTCTTTATAGCTAAAATAGCTTCTTGAATCTCTTCATCTTCTAAGAGTTCTAATAGTTCTTTTTTATTCAAAGTTTAACCTCTCATCTCGTTTGTTTTTTTTCTAAAAAAAGTTGCCAAACTGGGGTTTGCTATATTTGGCATAACTACCTCTTCCTCTTTAGTCTCTTCTACTTTCATATCAATAATTTCTAAATTTTCTATTTTTGGAAAAGTAAGAACCTCACTGTTTGTAGGAAGTGTTAGCAATAAATCGTTAATAATATTTTGAGATAAACTGTTTTTATCGGCAATATAAATATCATCAGGAATTCTAAACTCTTTATTGTCAGTAACCACAAGAAAACTTAACGCTTCATATTGATACTCCACCTTTTTCTTCCACCAAGACCAAAACAAGTCAGCATTATAGGTTTGTTCTATTTCACCTTTGTTTTTTAAAGGTTCTAGGGTTTCGTCTATCTGTTGGTAAATAGAAATATTCTCTTGAAAAGAGTAAATTACAAAACTATGCATTATTTTTCAAATCCATATTCATCACTTTATCTTCTATCTCTTCTATACTCATAGAGGGTTCTAACTCTTGGTACATCTCTACCAAAGAGTCTCCCACCTCTAACTCTTTTTTCACTTCAAGTTTCCCCTCTGTATAGTCCACAAAGTCTTCTAGTTTTCCATCTTTAAAGGTATCTAATATTTTGTCTATCTCTTCGGCTTTGTCTCCAAGACCAAGCTTTGCCATAGCAACCCAAGTGGTCACAGGAATTTCAAAACCTTTTTTCTCTTCTATACCTTTTATGACAATACTCGCACCCACTGCTTGTCTTGCAGTTTTTTCTACATCTGTTGCATTTTCAAACTTTTCTCTGTCTAACTCTATGTCATTACGTAAATAGTCAATATATTCTGCATTACTGTCAAAGTCTTCAGGTTTTTTATCTGCTTCCATTGCCTTTGCTCCAAGCTCCTCTATATTGTCTTTTGAGTTTAAAATACCTAAAAGTGTACTAACAACTTCAATAACCTGCATCACAGAACCAAGCCAAGGAGATGCTACTTTTAAAAAATTACCTGCACTAGATGCTAATGCACTTCCTATTGAACTTGCTACACTACTAATTGCACTGACTGCACTACTTACAAAACTACCTACTGAACCCCAAAATCCCATTACTTACTCCTCAAATACGCTTTTTCATTACGCTCAAATTTATTTTTTCCATTTAGAACAAAATTATGTAAAATACTCTTTATTTCCATCTTCTCATCCTCATTACGGTTTTTATAAAATCTATCAAAAAGATACTTTTCAACAAAATCTGTTTTGTCTGTTAATTCATTTTTCTCTAAATACACTTTCAAATCAAACTCTTCTCCTTTTGAAAGTTTTTCCCAGCCTTTGACCAGTTCATTTTTTAAAAATGCTTCTATCTGTTTAAAAGTTGGTTCATTATCATATATTTCAAGCCCTTGAATGACTCCTCTTTTGTAATGCTTTTGATAGTAAGCAAGAGATAGATTACGAATTTCTTCTTCATCTACAAGCTTGGAATCTGTTGTACTTACATTTTCAAGCTCTCTAATCTGTACTTGCAAGGGTTTAGCAAAGTCTTGATTTGAGATAATGGCTCTTCCTACTTCTAAGTTTGAGAGAAATGCTTTTTGTTCATCGTTTAGTGCCATGGTGTTTCCTATGGCATTTTTATCATCAGAGGCAAAGAGTTTATGAACTATCTTGGTATTGGTGTTTTTCAGCACCTCAGGAGTTAATTTATCAGGTATTTGGTCAACGATAATAAGTGACTCCCCATATTTTCGTACTTCTGCCAACATATCAGCAAAGGTTTCAACCCCCAGTTTTTTACTCGGGTTGTCTCCAGGGGTATGTTTAGAGAGCAGTCTATGGGCTTCTTCTATAAGCGTTATGTGTTTAAACTCTCTGTTTTGTTTTTTGTACTCTTTGTACTTTAGTTTAATCGCTTCATTAAGGTTAATGAGTACAAAGCCCATAATGAGAGACTTTTCAGCTCCATTTTTAATCTCTTCTAACTCCAAAATAACATCTCTTTCTATTAAGTCTGTAAAATCAATAGAGCGAGGGGTGTTCAACATAAAACCTTTTGAACCAACAAGCAGACCTTGTAAACGTGCTTTTATAGAGCCTATGTAGTCATTTTTAAGCCTGTCATCAAATCCTTGTTCTCCCACCACCACTTCGGTCTGTTTTATGAGGTCAGAAAGTGTTGGAAAGGCATAAACTCCATCAGCAAAAGGGTTCTCATAGTTACTGTTGGTAGAGGTTGCAATGTCCCAACCATACTCCTCATAACATTTATAAAGTGCCGACTCAATAAGCTGTGGAATAGCAGCTTCCATATCAAAAGCAGCTTCTATGTTTGCTTTTATCATGTCTACACGAGAAGTAATGTTTTCACCTTTAAAAAACTCAAAAGGGTTCAGCCTAAAAGGGGCAATACTATCATCTCCAAGGGTAAAAATAAGTAAATCTTTGTTTTGAGTCGCCAACACTCTGTATTCTGTTTTTGCAGGTTCTATAACCATAAACGGCATATTTGCAGAGTTTAAAATACGTTGACAGGTGGTGGTTTTTCCACTTCCTGTTACGCCTGTAATAAAAGTATGTTTATTTAGATGATTTCGGTCAATAGACACCTCTACATTTAACTTGCTTCCACTTCGTACCAAGTTACCTAAAAGTAGTTTATTTTCACTCTTTATTTTCTGTTTTTTAATATTTAAACCAAATTCAACCTCTTCTTTTAAAGAGAGTCCAACCACCTCTTTTTGAGGCAACCCTGTAATAACACTAAGCTCATTGGTTGATATCCAACTTCCTATTTTTTTACCATATTGAGAATGGAGTAGATGAGATTTTTTTAGGTTCTTTTCTATCGAACTACTTTGAGTTGAAGGAATTTGTAAATTTTTAATGCTGTTTATTTCATTTTCATCTGTAATATACTCCAGTTCCAACGGAGCTTTATTCTCCTCTGTTCCTGAAAAAAGTGACCTTATGGCATTGCCCAGTTTTAACAGAGTTCCTTTCTCATTGGCAAACAGATAAATACCTGCATTAAACAAACCTCTGTTTTTACCATACTCAACTCTTTTTAGTAAAACCTCATCAATATATTCCATCCACTCATTAACAATTTTGTCAGAAAACTCTCGGCTTTTCGTACTACCTTGATTAGTTGTTTCGGACTTATTACTTGTCTCAGAACTACCAATGGTTTTAGAAGTAGATGTTCCTTTATTTACGGTTGTGGTAAAGGTATCTGAACTTCCTTCGTTTGCACCTTTTGAAGAACTTGTTGTACTTGATGAACCCGATGACTCTCCTGTTCCAACATTTGTTCCTTTTGAAGTTCCTTTAGAATCAGCTTCTGAATCTCCTTCATTTCGACCATTAGTATCTGAACTGTTTTTAGCGATAGCCATACCTGTGGTTTCACTTGTTCCTACCGTTTCCTGAACCGACTGTTTTGCCAAAGGAGAGAGCTGATTGTAAACATCATGCAAAGAACGCTCTATCTCTTCTATTTCCTCTGTAGCCAGTGGGTCAGCCAAGACCATAAGTCCAAACTCATCGCCCATCATAATGTCAACAAGTCTATCAACTCCTTGAAAGTCTTCACTGTCTACATTGACACTTGGCACACCATCAATTCGAGCAAAACGTTTCATATTTCTTATGTTTTCAAGAATGCTGTTTTTCTCTTTTGGTTTTTGCTCAACAATTTCACTACCTCTAAAGTTTCCTTCTATATTGGCTTTGAGTATGTATTGCCCAATATCATCCACATCCAATTCGAGTTCTTTTCCATAGTGCTTGTCCTTTACAATACCAAAGTAAAAAGAGACCCCACTCTCATTACCCAAAAGCAGATACACAAAATTAATGCCATCTATTCTAAGTGAAGAGATAACATTTTCAAGAGCCTCTTTTCTTGGCGAATCATCTTCAAAAGTAAGCTCTTCTATGTGTAGGAGTGTAAAGTCTTTGGGGAGTATCTCTTTTGCTTTATCTCTTAGTTCGGTATCTATTGTTAAGTAATTTTTATTTTTTAAAATTTCTATTAGTGATTTAGTTCTATTTATTTTTTGTGTCATTTTAGACCTTGAGATTATTTTACTTATTAGATAATATCTAAAAGATTTAATAAAATTACAAATAATCTTAAATAAATATATACTTTCATAAATAAAGTTAATTTTAATATATAGATTCAACATTCATAATATTCTTTTGTTTTTTTAAGTGGTCTTGATAAAGGGGGACATATTATGGCTCTATAGAAAAGATAGAAAAAAAACATCTAGAAATATAATATCCCCCTTTGTTAAAGGAACTTAAGACATTTTTAAATGCCTTTTTTTGGGTGACTCATCATCAAAGGTTAGCTCTTCAATATGATACAAAGAGAAATCAGAAACCAATAGTTTTTTTGCTTTTTCTAGCCTTTGATTAGACCTATTACTATCTATATTTGTTATCAACTTTATAAATTCTTTATCATCCATAATTCATACCTATCTTCTCCGATTAAATTTCGATAATAATTCATATTTATGATTATCTTCAAGAAATTTTCTTGAAAACTCAGTATTAATATTTAATCTTACTACAAA
>CAYPCV010000115.1:0-19638 GCA_964409295.1 uncultured Sulfurovum sp. | reverse complement strand
AGATTATTATTAATTGATAACATTTTATCGTAAAGTACGTTTGATTAGGTTTTGATAAGAAATTAGAGAAAAAGGTAGTCCAAACTAAGTGAACTAAAAAGAAATTTACAAATTTGGACAAGGCGTAAAATTTGTTCAATTAGAGTGTTTAAGGTAACTACCTTTTATAAGATAATTGTATGCTATATTTGATTAAAACATAATTAATTTTCATAACAAAGTTAAATAAAACTGATTAATAAAATATTATTATATTAAAGTTAAGAGATTGAATGAAATAAGGGATTAATTATTAAAAGTAGAAGCTAGTTATTTAAAAGCATATATCCCTAATTAGCAATTCAACAACATGAAATTAGACTCTTAACTATGTTATGTATTAACATACTAACTATTGATATTTTTACAATATCTTTATATAAGAAGAACTCAAAGCTTACCAAAGCTAAGAAATTTAAGTATATTTCTTAATATATTTACATTTCTTAGAGGTGGGTCTAGAGGGAGGGTTATACCCAGCTCCTTTCCGAACCTGGAAGTCAAGCCTCCCATCGCCGATAATACTTATCCTGTCTGGATTGGGAATGTAGGTCGCTGCCCCTTTGGATTCTCTTAACTCCTTTCATAACTTTTTTATTGTACTCTTTTTAACTTATTTCTTTTTCTATCAATATTTCTACTATTACTCTCTTTAGCTTTGTATTATTCTAAAAAGATACAATACCAACAATAAAGTATTAGGATTTTATAGTGTCAAAAAAAATAGCATCTGCAAGAATTTCGGAGTCAAGTTCAAAGCTCCTTCAAGAGTTAAATAACTCATTACCATTTGATAAAATATTGTATCGAGAAGATATAGAGGGGTCACGGGCTCATGCTTTTATGTTGGTAGAGCAGGGGATTATCTCTAAAGAGGATTATGCTGAAATAGAAGAGGGGTTGATTGAAATATATGAAGAGATTGAATCAGGAACTTTTTTACTTGATGGCGATGATGAAGATATTCATATGGCAATAGAAGGGTGTTTGACCGATAAGATTGGTAATGCAGGTAAACGACTGCATACTGCACGAAGTCGTAATGACCAAGTGGCATTAGACTTTAGACTGTTTGTTCAACGAAATACGCAACAGATAGCCGACTTACTTCTAAAAAATATTGTAACTCTTACAAGAGTGGCTTCTGAAAATACAAGCACGATTTTACCAGGTATGACACATTTACAACATGCTCAACCCATTAACTTTGGCTATCATATGATGGCGTATGCTTCTATGTTTAAGCGTGATTATGAGCGTTTTCTATCTTCATATGAGCGTAATAACTACTCGCCAATTGGTTGTGCTGCTTTGGCAGGAACTCCACACCCAATTAATCGAAAAACGACGGCTGAAAGACTTGGATTTAAAGCCCCAACTCTTAACTGTTTGGATACTGTGAGTGACCGAGATTTTGCTTTGGAGATTTTATTTAATATCTCTACTATGATGATGCATATGAGTCGTTTGAGTGAAGAGCTTATTTTATGGTCTGCATCCGAGTTTAAATTTGTTCAACTCTCTGATAAGCATGCCACTGGGTCTTCGATTATGCCTCAAAAGAAAAATCCAGATATTCCTGAGCTTCTTCGAGGTAAAACAGGTCGTGTAAATGGGAATTTAGTAGCACTCTTAACCGTAATGAAGGGGCTTCCACTTGCCTATAACAAGGATATGCAAGAGGACAAAGAGGGGGTTTTTGATTCGGTAAAAACAGCTCTTCTTTCATTGGAAGTTCTTAATGAGATGATAGATGAAATGAAAGTTAATGTAGCTAATATGGAAAAAGCTTGTATGATAGGACACCTTTCGGCAACTGATTTAGCTGATTATTTGGTCAAAGATATTGGAATGCCTTTCCGTGATGCCTATCATATTACAGGAAATGTGGTTAATATGGCAGAAGAGCGAGGAGTGGATATTTCAGAGCTTACATTTGAAGAGCTTCAAAGTGTTGATGCACGAATTACCGAGGGTGTGGTGGAACTTTTGGATAATAGAGCTTCTATGAATGCACGCCTTTCAGAAGGTGGAACAAGTACGATTCGCACTAAAGAGCAGATTGAGACTCTGATTGAGTGGATAAAAACAAAATAATAAGGATAAAGATGTTTGGATTATTTAAAGCAAAAAAGCATACCATTGTGTCGCCTGCTGATGGGGATGTTGTAGATTTATCAGAAGTACCTGATAAAGTATTTTCAGAAAAAATGGCAGGAGATGGAATTGCCATTACTCCACGAAGCAATACTTTTGTTGCTCCTATCTCTGGAGTTGTCTCTAAAATTTTCTCTACCAACCATGCCTACTCTATAAAAGCAAAAAATGGTTTAGAGGTTTTGGTGCATATTGGGTTGGATACCGTTGCATTAAAAGGAGAGGGTTTTAAACGTCTGGTAGAAGAGGGTACAACAGTCTCTACAGGAAAACCAATTATTTCTGCTGACCTAGAGTATATTGAATCTAAAGGTAAAAATATCATTACCCCGATTGTTCTAAATCATGATAAAGAGCTTATTATTGAAAATAATGAGACACGAACAGTTCGAGAGGGAGAATCTTTATTGGAAGTTACTTTTAAATAAGTAAAGTATAACTTCTATTTATACTCTTCATGGTGTTACTTTATAACCCTAATATGGGTTATACTCTTAAATTGTTAAAAAATATTCTCTCTTTATTCTTTTTTATTGTTTCATATTTACACAGAACTCTAATTTTAATTAATTTTTTAATATCTCTTTCAAAAAGACTTTTTTTCACATTAACTACACTTTCAAGGAATAGAATCCGTTTAGTTTTTTCCAAAAAGGGTTTTTAAATGATGGAAAAGATTAATTTAATTATATATTAAGGTTTGTTATGTTAAAGATTTTTCTTATTTTGGTTTTAGGTATTTTATGTACAGGTTGTGCTTCAAGTAAAGCTAATGCTACTCCTATAAAAGTGCAAAAGCCTGTTAAAAAAGAGCAGTATAGCAAAGGGTGCAGAATGATGCCTCATGGTTATTTGGTCTGTCCTAAATCGGTTAGAAGTTAGTCTTAAAACGGTGTTTTACTTTTTACAGAAAGTATCAATATAGAGATTTTCCACTTTAATCCTAGCCCATTCATGGTCTACATTTCGTAGAAACTTAAGGCTAGCCTTAATGTGTGGATTGTTATTAAAACAGTTTATTCTTATCTTTTTCCCCAACTCTTCCCATCCATAATGTTCTACAAGTTGTTCTACTATATCTTTTAATTTAATGCCATGTAATGGGTTGTTTGAATTGTTCATGCGCTCTCTTTTCTAAATTTCACGAAATTATATTACAATTTGACATATTTCTAGGTTATTTTAAAAAGCTGTTCTATACTGTTTGTATGAAAACACTAAAAGAACTCCATAAAGATGATAAACCACGAGAAAAATTAGTAAAAAAAGGGGTAAAATCTCTAAAAAATGATGAGCTTCTTTCTGTACTAATAGGCTCTGGTATAAAAGGAAAAGATGTTCGTAAGCTCTCACGAGAAATTATCACTATTTTAGATAGCTCATTTCATACACTTAGCTTGGAACAACTTTGTAATATTCATGGTTTAGGGCTTGCTAAAGCCTCACAAATTTTAGCTTCTATTGAATTGGCTAAACGCTATACTTCGCAAGGAAACCGAAAAATAACCTCTGCTGAAGATGTTTATAATGAACTAAAATCTTTTTCGATAAAACAACAAGAGTATTTTTTGGTTATTACACTTGATGGTGCTTCGCATATTATTAATACACGAACGGTTTTTATTGGTACATTAAATCAAAGTTTAGTGCATCCACGAGAAGTTTTTGCCGATGCCATTGCTGATAGAGCAGCAGGAATTATTATTGCACACAATCATCCCAGTGGAACTCTTAGTGCAAGCAGAGCAGATATAGCTGTGACTCAACGGCTTGAAGAGGTCTCTAAATTGGTAGGAATAGAGTTGCTAGACCATGTAATTTTGGCAAAAGATGGTTTTTATAGCTTTGTAGATGAGGGTTTGTTGTAAATAGTTTGCTATAATGCTATTATGAAGAAAAAATTAAGAAATATTAAAGATAATCTAAAAAATAATCCTAAGTTTCAAGCCAAACTTCAAGAGATAAAACCCAAAAAAACAATTTGGGGTTTTCTTGGGGTAATGTTTCTATTTTTTGTACCCGAAGTGGTTAATTTTCTCTACGCTCAAGAGATAAACAGTTGGATGCTTGAGTCAGCTCAGGTATACTATCCACCTGAATTAGCAGATAAAGTTATATGGGTAACTAAAAAGATATTTGATGGAGAGTTAAGCTTTATTAATATTGGCTTGGGGTTTGTTTTTTTATGGTGGTTGTACAAGTAGGATGCAAATATTTACATCCTATAATGCCCCTTTAATAATCTCTGCCACACTCTCTGCCTTTGTTCCTAAAACCACTTGAATGGTTGTGCTGTTTGGTTTGATTACCCCTTTTGCACCAAGCTTTTTGAAGGCTTCAACATCTAAATGTTCAGATGCTTTTACTTCCATTCGTAAACGGGTAATACAGGCATCAGTTGAAATAATATTATCTTTTCCTCCAAGAGCCTCTATAAAGGCTAAGGCTTCGTTTCCTTCTTGAAGCTCTTTCTCTTCTTTTGTCTCTGCAAAAATATTGTATTTGAAAATTTTAATAATATAGTAGGAGAGTGTAAAATAGATAAATCCAAATGCTAGACCAAGAGGTAAAATAAGTAGGGGATTTGTCGCTAATTTGTAGTTGATAACGTAATCAATAAAGCCTGCTGAAAAACCGTAACCGTGATGTATATCCATAAAATGAGCTGTTGCGAGTGCTAAACCTGTGAGGATAGCATGAAGCAAAAAAAGCAGAGGGGCGATAAATAGAAAGAGGAACTCTAAAGGCTCTGTAATTCCTGTTAAAAAAGAGGTAAAAGCAACACCTGCAAGAATTGCTCCTGCTTTTTTACGTTGCTCTTTAGGAGTTGTTATATAGATTGCCAGTGCCATTGCAGGTAAGCCAAACATCATAACTACATAAAATCCTGCCATGTAGATACCTGCTGTTGGGTCTCCTGCAAAGAAACGGTGTAGGTCTCCATTTGCTACAACAGTTGCACCATCTTTTATGTATTCATAATCGCCGACTTGAAAGAGAAATACCGAGTTTAAGATGTGATGAAGACCAAGAGGAATGAGCAGGCGATTAAGTGTTCCATAGATAAAACTTCCTACTTCATTAAGGTTAATAATTGCATGCGAAAAAGAGTCAATTCCACTTTGGGCATAGTGCCAGAAATATCCTGCTAAAATACCAACAACTATCGAAGAGAGAGCTGTAATAATGGGAACAAAGCGTTTTCCCCCAAAGAAGCCCAAAAATTCGGGTGGTTTAATGTCATGAAAACGATTGTAGAGTACTCCTGCTAACATCCCAATAATAATTCCTATAAAGACTCCCATATTTAACTCTTTATCTATTTCTAAATAGACAGCTTTAGAGATAAGTAAGCCAACAGCACCTGCTAATGCAGCAGCTCCATCATTATTTTTAGCAAGACCATAAGCGATACCTACAGCAAAAAGCATGTCAAGATTTGAGAATACAGCTTCGCCTGCAACTTTCATAATATTAGCAATATCGCCTGTAATAAATGGAATATCTCCAAATCCAAATCGTAGAAGAATCGCAGCGATTGGAAGCACTGCTATCGGGGTCATAAGGGCTTTTCCTATTTTTTGAAAGAGGTTAAACATGGCGTATTCTCTCCTTTAGTGAGGGTATAAGTTTTGCAGAGACTGAGAGCGTTTCATAACCCATATCTAACAGTTGTTCGGTTACCTCTTCTAGTCCTGCAAGCTCTCCACAGATACTGATGGGTTTGTCTATCTGTTCGGAAATCATTTTAAGAGCAGAGAGAAGCATTGGAGATGTGGCATCAGCTACTAAAGTAGGGTGAGTACGTTCAATCGCAAAAAGATACTGAGTTAAATCATTTGTTCCTACTGAGTAGAAATCGACGACTTCATTAAACTCTTCTAGTGCAAATAGAACGGAAGGTACTTCAATCATAATTCCAAATTCAATATTACTTAGGTTAATGTTGTGATTTTTTGCAATTTTTAGAGCCATCTCTTTAGCTTGATTAAACTCTTCTACCGTTGAAACCATTGGAAACATAATTTTAATATTTTTTGCAGAGGGCATAAGCATTTCAAAGGCTTTGAAAATGGCTAAAATTTGTTCTTTGAAAAGGTTCTTCTCTTGTAAAGAAAAACGAATACCTCTAATTCCTAAAAATGGATTGTTCTCTTTAGGAATATTGATATAAGGGAGTGACTTATCTCCCCCTATATCAAGCGTTCTTACAGTTAGTACGTTAAAGAGTTCAAATATCTCTTTGTATGATTTTACCTGTTCTTCAAATGAAGGTCTCTCTTCTTTAAATAAAAACTCTGTACGCAAAAGTCCTATTCCATCAGCTCCTTGTTCTTTAGCTTCGTTAGCAGATTCATAATCTGAAATATTGGCAAGAACCTTAACTACTTTTCCCTCTTTTGTTTGAGTGCTGTCAAAACGTTTTTTATAACTCTCTTGTTGATATTTTTTGAAAAGTTTCTGTTTATTTAATGCTTGTCTTACATCATTTGCTGTTGGTTTTAGGAGAAGATTCCCACTATTTGCATCAAGAATAACTCGTTTAGTAGGTTCTAATCGTTCTGTAATAATCATAGACGGAATTGCAAAAGAACGTAATAGAATCGAGGCATGTGAGGTGGCAGTACCTTGTTGTAAAATAACCCCTTCGATTAGCGTATCTTGAAGTTTCATTACTTCACTAGGGAGTAAATCATCAGCTAAGAGGATATAAGGTTTACTGGGAACCTCGACAATACTTGTCATACCTAAATGTTTTAACACACGTTGTTCCACATCACGATAATCTGGAATTCGTGAAGCAAATTTTGTATTTTCTAGTCGGCTAACCTCTTCTTTAATAATTTCTAAAAATTTTCGTACTGTTGAGCATTCGTAACGAAAAATATCAGCAGAAATTAACTCTTTTTGAGCCAAAAATATTTGAGCTTCATGTTGAGTTTTATTGGCTTGGTAGAGGTTGTATAGCTCTTCTTTTGCTTTTCTAATAGCATCTTTTATTGAGAGACCTGTATTCTTTGTTTGTGAAACTTTACGGGTTTCATAAAGGGTCAATGGAGCAATTGCAATACCTTTGGCAATACTCTTCCCTTTTATTGCCATAGCTTCATACCTCTCCTCTACTTGTACAATCTCTTCTACATTTGTCTCTTCTTGCATCATTTTTTCAAAGAAGTCGGTTAAATATGCTGAGGCTTCGAGTGCCTCTTCTCCTTGACATTTTAAACTAAAACTCTCTCCTTTCTCTAAAGATAAAGAGAGAATCTTTGGAACCTGTGTTGCAACAACTTCTTGATTATGAGCGAGGAAGCTAATCTCTGCATTAAATTGTTTGACTTCATTAACAAATTTAGCAATAGGTCTTAAGTGAAGACCATTTTCAGAAGTGATAGTGAGCGTTGTAAGAAAAGGGGTGTGCCGTTTTTTAAATATTTTTTTTAGAAAATTCATCTATTTTTGCCTATACATACTTTGAACTTCATTTTTATCAAGATTGATAAAAACGAAGTTGGTTACTTTGTGTTTTCAGGCATTATAGTAGCATAAAATTAAAATCTTTTTGTATAAGCATGACAATAAGGCTTAGAATTTCTCAATTTGTAGTAATTTTGGTGTTCATGTTCAGCAATATAGAACGTATGTTCATTTGCATCTTTTAACATGGTTGCAATCTTCATCCCTTTTGCTTCCAATTCATTAATAAGTTTTGTTGCTATCTGTTCTTCTTCTATATTATTGGTAAAAATAGCAGAAAGGTACTGTGGCCCAATATCTGGACCTTGTCCATTCATCTGTTCTGGATTATGCGTTTCAAAGAATAGCTTACAGAGTGTTTCAAATGAGACTCTTTCTGGGTCATAGCTAACCTCTACAGTTTCCAAGTGACCTGTCTGTTTTCCACAAATATCTCGGTAAGTTGGGTTGATAGTATGTCCACCCATATAGCCTGAATCTGCATCAAATACCCCTTCTGCTTTTTGAAACCAATACTCAACACCCCAAAAACATCCTGATGCAAAGTAGGCTTTTTTATACTTTTCATTATTGGCTATGGATTTGAAATCAAGTGAAACCGAATTGACGCAATGTCGTGTACTTTTGGGAGTTATTTGCTCGCCATGAAATACATGACCCAAGTGACCACCACAGGTCGCACAGACGATTTCTACTCTTCGTCCATCTGCATCAGGAATCTCTTTTACAGCTCCTGCAAGAGTATCGTCAAAACTTGGCCACCCTGAACCCGAATCAAATTTAGCTGTTGAACTAAAAAGAGGAGTGTTACATTTTCGACAATTATAAGTTCCTGTCTCATAAAATCCATCGTATTTTCCAGAAAAAGGCATCTCTGTACCTTTGTTTTCTATTACTCGTATCTCTTCAGAGTTTAAGTCGTTGTAGTGCATGTATATCCTTTAAGTCATATAGGACTAAATTAGTCTTATTTATATGACAATATAACATGATTAGTTAAAAACTAGCCATAGAAATTAAAAGCTATGAGATAAAATTTTTATAGATTTTAAAAGAATAGCTTTTGTAACTTTTTTGAATACTTTTAGATTAAAGCTTGAAAACTTTCTAAAAGAGTAGTAAAATTTTTCTGTGATTTACATACGATATGAATAAGAAATTAAGAATTAAATATAAAAAACAAATAATTATAAACTGTTACAGTTACCTTAAATAGAGTCTTAAAATAAAGAAAAAATCACATTTTACAAAAACTTCACAATTATGTTATAATATACTTCTAAAAGAATAAGGAATAAACTATGAATCAACGAACCATTCGTCAATCGGTTGAGGTTGTTGGGATAGGTTTGCATAAGGGCGAACCAATTAAACTCCGACTTGAACCACTAGGTGCAGATGCTGGCATTATCTTTTATAGAGAAGATTTAGCTCTCTCTATCCCCCTCTCTCCATCATCTGTTATTGATACTCAAATGGCGACAGTTATTGGTTCTGATAAAGGGTATATTTCTACTATTGAACATTTTCTTTCGGCTGTTTATGCGTATGGTATTGACAACATGCGTGTGGTTGTCAATGGAAATGAGATGCCCATAATGGATGGTTCAGCAGCCTCATTTTGTCTACTCTTAGATGAAGCAGGTATTCAAGAACAAAATGTTGCAAAACAGGTTATTCGAATCAAGAAAAGAGTTGAAGTAAGAGATGGAGATAAATTTGTTCGTATAGAACCTAGCAATCATGTTACTTTTGATTTTGAAATAGATTTTGAACATCCTGTTATTGGTCAACAGTCACAAGCTTACTCTTTTGGAACAAAACCATTCTTGGAAGAGATTGCACGAGCAAGAACCTTTGGTTTTGCACGAGATATTCAATATTTACAAAGTATCAACCTTGCCTTGGGTGCAAGTTTGAACAATGCTATTGGATTGGATGATGAAAAAGTTCTTAATCCAGAAGGTTTACGTTTTGAGAATGAGTTTGCTCGTCATAAAATTTTGGATGCTATGGGCGATATGATGGTAACAGGTCATAATATCTTGGGTGCATATAGCTCTTTTGCAGGAAGTCATAAACTAAATCATGAATTGACTGTAGCTCTATTGGCAGATACAGCTAATTATGAGATGGTCGCGTTGAACAAGGCTCAAAGTCGGGAGTTTGCAAAAAGTTTTGCCTAATTATTATAAAATTCTTATTATCTCTATCTCATCCCCTCTTTTAATTGGGGTGTATAAAGATGACTTTTTAATTGAAAAAATTGAAAATAATCAAAAAACTTCAGAGGTTCTTTTAAAAATTTTAATGGAATTGTCTGAAAAGTATAACTACTCGCATGTTCTTTATACAAATGGGCCTGGTTCATATATGGCAATTAAATTAACCTATATTACTTTACGCTCTTTAGAAATTCTAAAAGGGATAAATTTTACAGGATGTAACGCTTTTGATTTAAATGATAATAAACCCATAAAAGCGATGGGGAAACTCTACTTTATCAAAGAAAATAACACTATAATAACAAAAAAATTTGATGAGGCTGTAGAGCAACGGTTTGAATTACCTTCCATGTTGAGTGAAGTAACTGTGTTAAACGATAATAAACCCCTGTATATTTTACCAGCCGTATAAACTAAACGTTTTGACATCAGCAAAGGAAAAACTTTGTTTATCTCTGTACCTGCAACATCAGCCAACCTCGGACCGGGGTTTGATACCTTGGGTCTGGCAATTAATCTTCGTAATGAAATAGTTATTAAACCTTCCCGTTTTTTTTCGGTCTCTACGCATGGAGAAGGTGCAGAAAATGCACATATCCGAAAAAATATTCTTTTTATGAATATTTTCAATAAGCAATATCAAAAGCTCAAAGCCAAAGATGGAACAAAGAAAAAAGAGAACTTTAGATTTGAATTTAAAAATAAGATACCTATTTCACGAGGTCTAGGAAGCTCATCGGCTGTGATTACAGCTGCATTGACTTCAGCATATGTGGCAGCTGGGGAACGTTATAACAAACGAAAAATCTTAAATTTGGCATTAGAATATGAACCCCATCCTGATAATATTACTCCTGCTGTAATGGGTGGATTTAATGTTGCTTGTGTCGAAGATAAAAAAGTCTACTCTAAAAAACGAAAAGTACCTGAATATTTAAGAGCAGTATTGGTTATTCCTAATAAAACAATTTCAACAGCCAAGTCTCGAACTGTATTACCTGATTTATATCGAACAGAAGAGGTGGTCTATTCGCTCTCTCGTTCTGCTTTTATGACCTCGCTATTTATGACAGAGTCGTGGGATTTACTAAAAATCGCTTCTAAAGATAAAATTCATCAAACACGGCGAATGAAACAGATGCCAGAACTATTTGAAGTACAGAAAACAGCTTTAAGTCATGGTGCATTAATGAGTACGCTTTCAGGCTCGGGTTCAACCTTTTTTACCCTCTGTTATGCCGATGATGCTCCTAAAATTCATAACGCTTTGGCTCAAAAATTTCCAAAATATAGGGTTTTTACTAAAACTCTTGACAATTATGGGGTCACTTCCAAGAGCTAGTAGAGCTTTTTTACGATAAAATTTGATGCATACTAAGAGATATTTATGAAATCTAGGTTAATGCAAGAATTTTAATAACAAAAGTTGGGTATAATTATGCGAAAAAATGAACCAGTACGCATGTGTATAACATGTAGAGAACGGGAACTTCAACGAAAACTACTTCGCCTACAAGAGAAAAACAGTAACATTTTTCCTTATTCTGGACAAGGTCGGAGTTTTTATATTTGTAACAGTTGTCGTGAAAACGAAAAAAAAGTAAAAGGTTTAATAAAACGTTTTCGGCTCTCTAGTGAAGATAGTGAACAGTTTGTTAAGTATTTAAAGGAGTTAGATAAGAATGGATAGAGTTAAAATCCAAGAGATTGCAGATGAAGCAGGTGCATCAAATGCAGTACTTATTGAGAAAGCTAAAGAGTTAGGTTATGATGTTAAAGTTGCGAATAGCACGGTAACAGTTGAAGAGGCAGGAATCTTGATTGAATATGCAATTAATGGCGTAAAGCCAAAATCTAAGACTAAAGCTAAAGCACTTAAAAAAGTTTCTGTGGTTAAGAAATCTGAAAAAACAGAATCTACTACAGAAGAAAATGTTAATAATGAAGAGAGTACAGAAGTTATAAAAGAAGAAATTACCCCTATAATTAAAAAAACAAAAAGAAGTTCAAGAAGAATAGGCTCTATTACAGCTACTCCTAAGAATCAAAAGAAAAGACCTATTATTATTGAAGAGGTTAAACCTGAGATTGTTAAAGAGGAAGTTCCTGTTGTCGAAGAGCTAAAAGAAGAAGTTACTGCATCTAAACTTGAAGAGGTAAAAGAGGCTGTATCTACTGAAGTAAAAGTAGAAGAGACAACAACGCCTGAAATAGCAGTTGAAGAGAAGAAAGAGGAGGCTCCAAAAGAAGAGACTCCTGTTGTTGAAGAGAAACCAAAAGTAAAACGTAAACGTATTGGTATTACTGTTATTAAAAAAGCAGACAGAAATAAGCCAAGAATTCGTATTGTAGAAGAGCGTAAACCTGTTGAAGTTCAACGTAAAAAACCTATGGGAATGCCAACCCCTCCTTCTAAGAAAAAGATTAAGAAAATTGCTACAGCAAAAGAGAGTGGCGAAAAACTTAACTTTATGTCAAATTCTGGTTTTGGTGGATATGGACGTGGTCAAGTAACTGAAGTAGAAGAAGAGCCAGAAGTATTGATGCTTGATTTCTCTGATAAAAATATCTATGAAGATATGATGCGTCAAGAAGCTAAACGTAAAGAAGAAGCGAAAAAAAGAGCTGCTGCTGGTGGTGGACAAACTCAAAATCGTGGAGGTCGTGGTGGATTCCGTCGTAGACCATCTGGACTTAGACGTGGTGGAAAGCGTAAGAAATATATTAGAGAAGAGAGTTCAGGACCAATTACCTCTATTGAGATTCCTGAAAATGTAAGAGTTTACGAATTTGCTGAGAAAGTTGGACGAAGTACAGGAGAAGTAATTAAAGTACTTTTCACATTGGGAACAATGTTTACTCAAAATGACTTCCTTGATAAAGACTCTATTGAAATTCTTGCAGAAGAGTTTGAAGTAGAAGTACATACAATTGACCCATTAGATGCGTTGGATTATGTAAAAGTATATGATGCAATCGAAGATGAAACTCCAACAGAGAGACCACCAGTTATTACTATTATGGGTCACGTTGACCACGGTAAAACTTCACTACTTGACCGAATTCGTTCTACAAAAGTAGCTGCAAGAGAAGCAGGTGGAATTACACAACACGTTGGTGCGTATCAAGTTACTAAAAATGGTAAAAAGATTTCGTTTATAGATACTCCAGGTCACGCAGCCTATACAGAGATGCGTGCTAGAGGGGCTCAAGCAACAGATATTGTTATTATTGTTGTTGCTGCTGATGATGGTGTAAAACAACAGACTAAAGAGGCAGTATCTCATGCAAAAGCAGCAGGTGTTCCTATTGTTGTTGCTATCAACAAAATGGATAAAGATGGTGCAAATCCAGAATTGGCTAAATCACAACTTGCAGAGCTTGAATTGACTCCTGTAGAGTGGGGTGGAGACCATGAGTTCGTAGAAGTTTCAGCACACACAGGTGCAGGAATTGATGATTTACTTGATACTCTTCTTCTTACAGCAGAAGTGATGGAACTTTCAGCAGATGCTTCTCGTAATGCAAAAGCTGTTGTTGTTGAGTCTTCTTTAGAAAAAGGTTTTGGTGCTACAGCAAACGTCATTGTTCATAACGGTACATTAAGTATTGGAGACTGTTTCGTTGTTGGAACAACCTTTGGTAAAGTTAAAACATTAATCTTAGACGATGGAAGTCGAACTAAATCTATTGGACCGAGTACTCCTGCTGCTGTTGTTGGGCTTTCAAAAGTTCCTGATGCAGGAGAAGTTCTTGTGGTTATGAACTCTGAAAAAGATGCTAGAGAGTTAGCAGATAAAAGAGCAGAGTACGCAAGAACTAAAGAGCTTTCTAAGAGTACAAAAGTTACGATTGAAGACTTATCAGCAATTATTGCAGAGGGTAATCTTAAATCGTTACCAGTTATTATTAAGACTGATGTTCAAGGTTCTCTTGAAGCGATTAAAGGAACATTGGCAGAGCTTAAAAATGAAGAGGTTAAAGTTAACGTTATTCATGAAGGTGTTGGTGGAGTTACAGAGTCTGACGTTCAGCTTGCAGATGCGTCAGAACATTCAATTATTTTAGGGTTCAACGTTCGACCTACTGGTGCTGTTAAGAAAAAAGCAAAAGAGCTTGGTGTTGAGATTAAAACATACTCAATTATCTATGAACTTCTTGATGATGTAAAAGCACTTCTTGGTGGAATGATGAGTCCTACTATCTCTGAAGAGGTTACAGGTCAAGCAGAAGTACGTGAAACGTTTACTGTTGCTAAAGTTGGAACAATTGCTGGTTGTAAAGTTTCTGATGGTGTTATTGTTAGAAATGCTGGTGCAAGACTTATTCGTGATGGTGTTGTTATTTACACAACAACAATTTCATCTCTTAAACGATTTAACGATGACGTTAAAGAAGTTAAGAATGGTTTCGAGTGTGGTATTATGCTTAATAACTATAACGACATTAAAGATGGCGATGTTATCGAAACCTTCAAAATGGTAGAAGAGCAAGTTAAGCTTAGCTAGGTAGACCATGAGAGAAGAAGAGATAAAAAGAAAACGAACCGAGTCACGCTTGGTTGAGTTACTTCCAGAGGCTTTCTCTGGAATGAATGATAATCGTATTAACGCTCTATCCGTAACAGCAGTTGTCTGTTCACGTGGGCGTTACGATGCAAAAGTTTACCTTGATAAATCTTATTTAACAGAGAAAGAGCAAGGAGAGGCACTACGTCAACTTCGAGCTGTTTCTGGTTATTTATCGACTTATGTTCGTGAGAGTGAGGGTTGGTATAAAGCTCCTAAGTTTACTTTTGAATTTGATACTCAACTCGAACAGATAGCTAACATAGAAGCACTTTTTAAAGAGATTGGTAAACGACACGATAAAGAAGGCGAAGAGCCAAACAGAGGAGAATCTAATGAGTCTTAACGAACAGATAGCAAAAATAGTTAAAGCCAACGGTGCATCTTTTTATGGAACAGAGACAGCTCAAGAGGATAGTAATACTATTTTTAGAGTCTACATCACAAAAGAGGGTGGAGTAAAACTTGACCTTTGTGCAGATATTTCACATGAACTCTCTGTATTTTTTGATGTAAACCCTCCAATGCATGGTGCATACTTTTTAGAAGTCAGCTCCCCAGGAATTGAGCGTAAGCTTGAAAATCCAATGCATTTTATGTCGGCTGTTAATGAACGTGTAAAGTTCAAAATTAATGGTGGAGATAAAGAAAAAGGTCTTATGACCTCTGCTGATGAGACAGGCTTTACCATCAGTAAAAAAGGAGAAGATGTACGTTTTGAATACTGCAACATCTCAAAAGCCAAAACCTATTTTGAGTGGAATAAATCGAAATAACTGTAGGGTGCGATTGCTATCGCACCAAAAAAGAGAAAAATGAAAACTCAAAATTTCCTAAAAATTCTCTCTATCCTAGAAGAGAACATACCCCAAGATAGTCCAAGTAATATTTTAAAAAATAGTTTCAAAAGAACCCCTTACACCATTCTTATAGCCACACTATTAAGCCTAAGAACCAAAGATGAAAATACAGCCAAAGTCTGCAAAGAGCTATTTCAAATTGCCAATACCCCTCAAACTCTTTTAGAGATTCCCCTAGAAAAACTAGAGCTTATTGTAAAACCAACAGGAATGTATCGTAAAAAATCAGCTGTTATCCAAGAGGTTTCACAAACATTAATAGAGAGATTTAACTCAAATGTACCTCAAAGCAAAGAGGAGTTATTAAGCATCAGAGGAGTAGGCGAAAAGACAGCAAATATAGTTTTAAATAATGCCTTTAATATTCCGATTATCGCCGTTGATACCCATGTTCACAGAATCCCAAATATGCTTGGATTTATAGATACAAAAACCGAGAAAGAGACTCAAAAAGAGCTGTCTTCTAAAGTTCCACAAGAGTATTGGAGCAAACTAAATTTTACTATTGTTAGTTTTGGACAGACAGTTTGTTTGCCAAGGAGTCCGAAGTGTGAGGTTTGTTTGATTTCTGATTTTTGTAATGAAAAATAGTATTGACCACAAGCCCCCTACAGATTAAATTAAAAATATGGAGAAAAAATGAAAACAAAAACAGTAACAATATTATTAACCCTAGCAATATTTACGGGCTGTAGTCACTCTCCTAAAGTTGTGTTTCCTAATAAAGGATACCAAGATGTGGAGTGGAGTAAAAAGGAAAAAGAGGAAAATATAGCCATTCGGCATCTCTCTCGGAATGAGTATAGCTCTAGCCATCTTATTCGTATACAAGGAGAGGAGTTGCCTCATTATCATGATGGACATAATTTGACTGTATATATTTTGTCAGGGAAGAGTATTGTTCATTTTAAAGACCATGAGGTTACCCTCTATGAGGGGGATGTTATTACTATTCCAAAAGGTATTTACCATTGGGCTGAAAATATAGATGGAGAAGCCTCTGTGGTTTTTGCTACTTTCTCTCCTGCTTTCAAGGGTAAAGATAAGCGATTGGCAGAATGAATATTATTTTTTAATATTAAAATAACAAAAAAACTATAGGACTACAAAATGCCAAATATAGAACCAAAAAATGATATATCAAAGTTATATAAAAACATAAAAACCATTATAGACAGCTCAAAAGAGAGAGCTACCATAGCACTTAATAACACTATGATACTCTCTTATTGGGAGATAGGTGAGCGACTTAAAAAAGAGATTTTAAAAGATAAAAGAGCAACTTATGGTCAAGAGGTTGTTAAGAAAGTATCTGAGAAATTAACTTTGGAGTATGGGAGAGGGTATAGTCGTTCTAATTTGGAAAGAATGATGAACCTATATACTTTATTTGACAAAGAGATTTGTGCGACACTGTCGCACAAATTGAGCTGGTCACACTTTATAGAGTTTATAAAAATAAAAGATGATGAGCTTAAACGAGAGTTTTATATTGCGATGTCTACTCATGAGCATTGGAATGTACGAACACTTCGAGAGAGAATAAACTCAATGCTATTTGAGCGAACAGCCATCTCTAAAAAGCCTGAAAAAACTATTCGACAAGATTTACAAGCCCTTAGTAACAAGAGTAAAATGAGTACCTCTCTGTTTTTAAAAGACCCATGTTTGCTTAACTTCTTAGAATTAGAAGAGAGTTATAGTGAACGAGATTTAGAGAATGCTATTTTGATAGAACTTGAAAAGTTCATTTTGGAGTTTGGAAGTGACTTCGCTTTTTTGGCTCGTCAAAAAAGAATTCAGATAGGTAACAATGATTATGTAATGGATTTGCTTTTTTACCATCGTAAATTGAAACGATTGGTGCTAATAGAGCTAAAAATAGGCGAGTTTGAACCTCAATATAAAGGTCAAGTAGAGCTTTATCTTAAGTGGCTTTCCAAATATGAAAAGCAAGAAGATGAGCAAGAACCCATTGCCATTATTTTATGTGCTTCAAAAGATAGTGAGGTAGTGGAGTTAATGGATTTGGAGAGAGATAATATTCATGTATCAGAGTATTGGTTGCAGTTGCCTCCTAGAGAGTTATTGGAGCAGAAGTTATATAGAGCGATTGAACATGTTAAATCTTTAGAGATATTGGAAGAGGAGCTAAAAATAATATGAAAATCTTTGTAGGGGGCGATTGCAATCGCACCAATATCAATCGAAAAAAAGAGCCGAAATTTTATTTTAAATATGGTATTAAAAGTGGTGTGATGGCAATCGCCCCCTACAGGAGACTTTATGAATTTAAATAAAATTTACATGCAACAAGCTTTAAAAGAGGCTTGGAAATATCAATTACGAACCTATCCTAACCCTGCTGTGGGGTGTTTGGTTCTTTGTGATGGCGAGATTGTGGCTCTTGAAGCTCATCAGAGGGCTGGGACTTCTCATGCTGAGGTTTTGGCTCTTTTGAGTGCTTATGAGAACATCTCTAATAAAAAGATAGAGTTTGATAGGTTTGATTCGCATCAGGCTCATCGGTTTCTTTATGCGTTGCCTCAAAACTTTTTTGCTGATTGTACGCTTTTTGTGACGCTTGAACCCTGTTCTCATGTTGGGCAGACTCCATCTTGTGCTTCGTTGGTTAGCCATATTAAACCTAGAAAGGTTGTGATTGCTACGCTTGACCCTATTGTAGGGCATGATGGAGGGGTTGAACGGTTGAAAGAGCAGGGGATAGAGGTTAAAATTGGGGTTTGTAAAAAAGAGGCTTTGGAACTTCTTGAACCCTTTTTGATTTGGCAGAAGAGGGCTTTTGTGCTGTTTAAGATTGCTCAAACCTCTAATGGTAAGATTGGTGGGGGGTATTTGAGTTGTAAAGAGTCGCTTACTCATGTTCATCAGCTTCGAGCAGTTTGTAGCAAGATGGTTATGGGGGGGAATACTATTCGTGTGGATAGACCTACTCTTGATTGCAGGTTTACAGGCGATGATGCACCTGATATTATTATCTATTCAAAAGAGGATAGGTTTGATAGAGAGATTCCACTTTTTGGGGTAGAGGGTAGAGAGGTTGTTGTATTGGATAGTTTAGATTTCTCTAAACCCTCATTTGTTTTGGTTGAAGGGGGTGGGGGAATGTTAAATGCTTTGAAAGATAAAATTGATTGGTTATTGCAGTATCAGACACCTAAATTGTCTGCTCATAACTCATCTTATGGTGTCGATTTGAATATTGAGTTTATATTTCAAGATAAAAAGGGGATTGATTTGCTTTTTTGGAGCAGAGTTTGATAAAATATAGTTTTTAATAAAGAAAAACTATAAATAAGGCTTATAATGAAAATTTTGAAAACTATAACTCTTCTTAGCTCTATGCTTCTTGCAGATAATCTTTTGAGTGAAGTACAGAAAAATGGCTTAACTATTGTGGGAAAAGATGGTAAAAAGGTAACAATTCAACGCAATAAAGATAGTAGATGTACTCGAACAGATTTAACTCCAGAAGCTCTGTGGGATGGAAACTATGCAAGTAAAAAGGTGGCAGATGCCTGTAAAAAAACTTTTGTAACGCATGTTGGAACACTGCAACCTATGAATTTGGGTAAAGATATTCAAACAGTAGGAGAGTTAGAGGTCTTAGTGCATATTAAAAAGGCTCAAGAGAAGCCCAATGAGTATATGTTGGTTGATGCAAGAACAGAAAAATGGTTTGAGCAGATGACGATTCCTACCTCTGTTAATCTACCTTTTAATGAGATGAATTATGATGCAGATAAGAGCAGAGATGATTTTGAGGATGATGATGAGTTTGAAGAGTATATAGAGCAGTATAAGAAGATGTTTAAACTGTTAAATATTAAAGAGACGAAGAAAAAATTAGATTTTTCAGAAGTAAAATCGCTGATACTTTTCTGTAATGGTAGTTGGTGTTCTCAATCGCCTAGAGCGATATTTAAACTGCTTAATATGGGCTACCCAAAAGAGAAGCTCTTATGGTATAGAGGTGGATTGCAAGATTGGTTGATTTATGATTTTACCGTTGAGAATCCTAGCTCATAGTTCTGATGGTGTTAAAATTATTTGGATTTCGCAATAAAGCGAAGCCAAATATATCCAAAGAGTCCAGCAAAAAGTGAGGCGACTAAAATTCCTACTTTGGCTTGAAAAATAAGCTCTGGAGTGTTTATAAATGCCAAGTCTGCTACAAAAATGGACATGGTAAACCCAATACCACCAAGAAATGCTACACGAAAAATTTGGTTCATGGTGCTTCCTTGTGGTAGGGTAGCAATTTTTAATCTAATTGCCAACCATGCCACACCA